>JAIOSN010000259.1 GCA_021107605.1 Anaerolineae bacterium
AGGGTTACTCGGAGACCGGCGATCTCTCCGCCAGTTGTCTGGACGCTGTGAAAACTCCAGCGGCTACTGAGGTACTGGAATTCCTCAATAGTTTTGGGTACGCCAACTCTCTGTATACCGTAGAAGGGCTCTGCCCCTTTTTGACCCAATGAATTATTCCAGCTTTCAACTTGCAACCTGCAACTTTTAACTTTCGACTAAGGATTCAATGACCAATACAGCTGTAATTTCCCCACAACCGCCTCATCTGGAGCGCGGCCTGGATACATTTGAACAACAACTCCGTGAACTGCCGGCTTTTCGCGCTCTCTTGCGTGCGGTGGAGGTGCGCTGCTACGCGGAACTGCCCCTGCCGCGTCCGGTGCTCGATTTGGGCTGCGGTGATGGACATTTTGCTTCTGTGGCTTTTCCCCAGCGTCTGGATGTGGGGTTGGATCCCTGGTGGGGACCGCTTCAAGAGGCGCGACAACAGCAGTCCCACGCCATGCTCAATCACGCCGACGGCGCGCGGATGCCTTATCCGGCGGCGGCGTTTGCTACCGTGGTGAGCAACTCCGTGCTGGAGCACATTCCCCAGGTTGAGCCGGTGTTAGCGGAAGTGGCGCGAGTGCTGCGACCCGGCGGCGGGTTCTACTTCTGCGTGCCTGGCCCGAACTTCCGGCGCTTTCTCTCTGTGGGGCGGGCCTTGGACGCGGTCGGATTGCATGGCCCGGCGGAAGCGTACCGGCGTCTCTTTGACCGCATCGCGCGCCACCGCTATTACGATGACGCCGCCGGTTGGCAGCAGCGGTTGGAACGCGCCGGTCTGCGGTTGGAACGCTGGTGGCCCTACTTCTCGGCGGCGGCGTTGGTAGCGCTGGAATGGGGACATCCGCTTGGCTTGCCGACGGTACTGGTCAAGAAACTTATTGGACGTTGGCTGCTGGTTCCCAGAGATTGGAACCTGGCCTTAACGGCGGCGCTCCTGCATCCTTATTACCAGGAACCATTACCGGAAGAAGGCGCGTATCTCTTCTTCGTAGCGCGCAGACCGCGTTGATGAGTGATTTGCCGGCAGACGCCAAATGTGACCTGCAACTTATAACATTCTACGCTTCACGTTTCATCTCTTCTGAGGTACAATTTTTCTCTTATGAAACGACGACATGTGTTAGCCATACTCTTTCTGCTAGTGGGATTGCTTAACCTGCTGCGGGCTGGTATGGCGCCCGTAGTCAGCGCCGCGCTGGAAGGTCGGCCGGTGGCAATCCCGCTCCCGCTCTTGGGCGTGCTCTATGCCTGCTGCGGTGTCTGCGGCTTAGTATTTGCTTTTCTCTTCTGGAAGGGGCGCCGGCTTAATTGGGCGTTGCCGTTGGCGGGGGCTTATCAGCTGGTGCTCTGGATGTTGCATCTGGGATATCGCGCCACTTACATCCGCGCTCTCTGGGCACGGGATCTGTTGTTGGCCGTTGTTTTTCTGGTCACAGTAGCTCTTCTAGTTCCCCCTAACAACAGAAACGACTTTTGACCTTTGACTTGCGACTTTCAACTTTTAACATTCAACTTGCAACTTCTAACTTGCAACAACCTTAGGAGGAAACATGGCTTACAAACCACAACGTTGGGCTTTGGACGAATTGTTACCGCAGCCCGGCACCCCAGAGCAGGAAGCTTATCTGGTCGAGGTGCGAGAGCGGTTGCACGCCTTTGCAGCGGTGCGCGCAGAACTCACCCCGCAGTTGGAGGCGGCCGATTTTATGACCATCCTGCAACAATACGAGACTCTCGCGGTGGATGCCTTGCGGCTGGCCGCTTACGCTTACCTCTGGTTTTCTGAGGATACGGGCGATCAGGATGCGATGGCGTTCCGCACTCAGATTGAGCAGTTCATCACTGAGTTGCAGAACCAGACGCTCTTCTTTGATCTCTGGTGGAAATCTTTGGATGACGAGGCCGCTGAACGTTTGTTGACTCCTAGCGGCGATCTCCGCTATTTCTTGGAGAGCTTGCGCCGCTTCAAACCGCATACCTTGTCGGAGCCGGTGGAGCAGGCCATCAATATCAAAGAGGTTAATGGCATGAACGCCGTCTTGACCATCTACGATAAAATTACCACGGACTTCACCTATCACTTGACCGTGGCTGGCGAGGAGCGGGAGCTGACGCGCGGCGAGCTGGCCGTCTACGTCTTTTCTCCCGACCCAGTGCTGCGAGCTGCGGCCTACCAGGAGCTCTACCGCGTCTATGAGGAACATGCCGATGTGTTGGCCTACATCTACGCGGCGCGCGTGCGGGACTGGCACGAGGAGAATGTGAAATTGCGTGAGTATGAGTCGCCCGTCAGTGTGCGCAACCTCGGCAACGATATCCCCGATGAGGTGGTGGAGACGTTGCTGGCTGTTGTCCGCGATAACGTGGGCTTGTTCCAGCGTTACTTCCGCTTTAAGGCGGAGGCTTTGGGCGTGGAGAAGCTGCGCCGCTACGATATCTACGCGCCGCTGACCGCTGCCGATAAAGATTATACTTTTGATGAAGCGGTGCAGCTGGTAGACGCGGCCTATCGCGCTTTTTCGCCGCGCTTGGCCGATCAGGCCAAGCAGATTATTGAGGAGCAACATCTAGATGCCGAGGTGCGCAAACATAAGCTGGGGGGAGCGTACTGTTACGGCGTCTTGCCCGGCGTCACGCCCTGGGTGCTGACCAACTTCCAGGGCAAGATCAACGATGTCTCCACCTTAGCGCACGAACTGGGACATGGCGTTCACGCTCTGATGGCGGCTGAACATTCGCCTCTCACCTTCCATTCCGTCCTGCCGCTGGCCGAGACGGCTTCCGTTTTCGGCCAGATGTTGCTCACGGACAAGCTCCTCTCCGAGGAGGATGATCGGGAAGTACAGCGTACCTTGCTCAACAGTCTGCTCTCGGACGCTTACGCCACTATCGCGCGGCAAGCCTACTTTGTGCTCTTTGAGGAGAAAGCACACGCGATGATCAAGGACGGCGCGCGCCCGGATGATCTGTACACAGCTTATCTGGATAATTTACGAGAGCAATTTGGCGACACCGTCGAGGTTAGCGAGGATTTCCGGTTGGAATGGTTGGTGATCCCCCATCTTTATCAGACACCTTTTTACTGTTACGCTTACGCCTTTGGCAATCTGTTGGTCTTGGCGCTCTATCGCAAATACAAGGCCGTGGGCCGCGAGGAATTCGTGCCGGATTACCTGCGTATCCTGGCCCACGGCGGTTCCGCCAGCCCGGAGCAGATTATCAGCGAGGCCGGCTTCGACATGGCCGATCCGGCGTTCTGGCAGGGCGCATTTGACCTCTTGGCGGAGATGATGACTGAATTGGAAGAGCTCTCAGAGTAGCACTTTTAACTTGTAACTTTCAACCTGTAACTTTTAACTTTTTTTTAGGAGGAACAGATGACCTCTGAAGATAAAGAACTTTTGGCAGCCAAGCAACGTTGGGCTGGAACCACGCTCAAAAAGGTGACGGATCGTTTCCCGGAACGGCAGGAGCAATTCGAGACCGCTTCAGGTATTCCCGTGGAACAGATCGCAACGCCTGCTGAGGTGGAGTTTGATTACCAGGCGGATTTGGGCTTTCCGGGTGAATATCCCTTCACCCGAGGCGTACAGCCCACCATGTACCGGGGACGTTTTTGGACGATGCGCCAGTACGCGGGTTACGCGAGCGCGGCGGAATCCAACCAACGCTACCGCTATCTCTTGGCGCAAGGCCAGACCGGTCTTTCGGTCGCTTTTGACCTGCCCACGCAGCTGGGCTACGATGCCGATGACGAGATGTCCGGCGGCGAGGTGGGGAAGGTGGGCGTCTCTATCAGTTGTCTGGATGATATGCGCACGCTCTTCAAGGGGATCCCGCTGGATAAGGTGAGCACCTCGATGACCATCAATGCGCCGGCTTCCGTGCTTTGGGCCATGTATATCGTGGTGGGCGAGGAGCAGGGCGTCGCGCCGCAGAAATTGCGCGGTACCATCCAAAATGATATTCTCAAGGAGTATGTGGCTCGTGGCGCTTATATCTTCCCGCCGTGTCCTTCCATGCGCCTGATCACTGATACCTTCAGCTACGGGGCCGCGAACGTCCCGCGTTGGAATCCCATCAGCATTAGCGGGTATCATATCCGCGAGGCGGGGAGTACCGCCGTGCAGGAAGTGGCCTTTACGCTGGCGAACGGTATCGCCTACGTGCAGGCGGCTCTGGATGTCGGGCTGGGTGTGGACGCTTTCGCGCCGCGACTCTCTTTCTTCTTCAACGCGCACAACAATTTCCTGGAAGAGATCGCCAAGTTCCGCGCGGCGCGGCGCATGTGGGCGCGTATTATGAGGGAGCGCTTTGGCGCCGAGAGTCATAGATCGTGGCGGATGCGCTTCCACACGCAGACCGCCGGTTCCACGCTCACCGCGCAACAACCAATGAATAACGTGGTGCGCGTCACTTTGCAGGCGTTGGCGGCGGTGTTGGGCGGCACGCAATCGCTGCACACCAACTCCATGGACGAGGCGCTCTGGCTGCCGACCGAGAGCAGTGTGCGCTTGGCTCTGCGCACCCAACAGCTGATCGCCTATGAGTCTGGCGTTGCCGATACGGTGGATCCGCTAGCCGGTTCCTACCAGATCGAGCAGCTCACCAACGAGATTGAGCGCCGCGCGTTCGAGTATATTGACGCCATCGACGAGTTAGGCGGCGCGGCTCAGGCTGTCGAACTGGGTTACATGCAATCCGAGATTGCCGAGGCCGCCTATCGTGCTCAACGAGCTGTGGAGCGCGGTACCCAAGTCATTGTTGGCGTCAATAAATTCCAGCAAGAGGCCGAGGGGATTGATTTGGAGCAGCTCCAGGTGGATCCGGCCATCGAGGAGAATCAACGGCGGCAGCTGGCCGCGGTGCGGGCCGCCCGCGATAGTGAACGCGCTGCTGCCGCGCTCTCCCGGATCGAAGAGGCGGCGCGCACGGAGCAGGTATCTCTGATGCCTCTCTTTATCAATGCGGTGCGGGCCGATTGTACTCTGGGTGAGATTTGCGGCGTGTTGCGCGATATCTGGGGGGAATACCAGCCGAAAGTGGTGATTTAGAGAGGCAAGGGACTGGGGAACAGGGATTAGGGAGTAGAATCATGGTGAATTCGGCGGTTACCGGTCTCGATTTTCCAGATTACATAGTCGCTCTCTTTTGGGACTATGACCCGGCTGTGCTGGATTGGGAACGTCAGCGGAGTTTCATTACCCAGCGGGTGCTCTCAACGGGTACTTTAGAGGCGGTGAGATGGTTGCGCGGCCGGCTGGGCGACGACGCGCTGCGCTCGTGGTTGCTCCAGCATGAGGGACGCGGTCTATCGCGCCGCCAACTACGCTTCTGGCAACTGATTCTGGATTTGCCGGTGCAACAGGTTGATGCCTGGCTGGCTCAGCCAGCGCGACAAATCTGGGAAGGACGGATACATCATCACTAATTTCATAACCTGGACAAGCCAAAACTAAAAAGTAAATTCACCACAGAGGCACAGAGAACACAGAGAAAGACAGAAAAAACTCTGCACCCTCTGCATCTCTGCGTTGAAATTTTTGTTTTTTGTGCCAGGACTTGATTGTTAAGTGCCTAATTATCCTTCCCCCATCCACTTAGATTTGATTTGAAAGGAGTCCCCCTGTGGGATGCCACACCAACAACGACGAAAATGTTTCACTAACACAAACGACTTGGTCTTGAAGCAGACTTTAGACCTTTGACTTGCGACTTTAGACTTATTTTCAAGAGGAGTTTTGTAAATGGCGCGCTTGCACGAATATCAAGGGAAGAAACTACTCAAGCAATTCAAGTTCGCCGTCCCGCAAGGGCGCGTGGCGACGACGCCCGACGAGGCGCGCGCTATCGCTGCCGAGATCGGCCGGCCGGTGATGGTCAAGGCGCAGGCGTGGGTGACGGGGCGGGCGACCCTGGGCGGTATCCGCAAGGCCGCCACGCCCGACGAGGCTGCAGAAGCCGCCGCAGTGATGTTGGGCATGAAAATCAAAGACTTCACCGTGGAGCAAGTGTTGATCGAGGAACAATTAGATATCGCCCGCGAGTTCTATGCCGGCGTCATCGTGGATGACCGGGAGCAAGCCCCGCTGGTGATGTTCTCCAGCGTCGGCGGCACCGGCATCGAGGAGATCGCCGCGCAGACCCCCGATAAGGTTGCGTACACGCGCGTAGATATCGAGTTCGGGTTACAGGATTACCAGGCGCGCAATCTGGTGCGGCAAACCGGCATCGGCGGGAAATTGCAGCGCGATTTAGGCGCGCTGCTGGTGCGGCTCTACAACGTCGCCCGCGCCTACGAGGCCCGCGCGGCCGAGATTAACCCGCTGGTGCAAACCGCAGATGGCCGGCTCTACGCCGCCGATTGCCGCGTCACCGTGGATGATTATGCTGTCTTCCGCCACCCCGACCTGGGCATCGAGATCGCCCGCGAGTACAATCGCCCGCCTACCCCGCTGGAGCGCGTCGCCTACGCGGTGGAAGCCAACGACTATCGCGGGACGTTCTACTTCATCCAGATGGCGCAGGATTTCGAGAAAGGCGAGGGCTACATCGGCTTCCACGGCGCGGGTGGCGGCGGCTCGATGATGAGCATGGATGCGGTGCTGCGCCAGGGGTACCAAGTCGCCACCTTTGTGGATACCAGCGGCAATCCGCCCGCCAGCAAAGTTTACCGCGCGGCGAAAATCGTGCTGGCCGTCGGGCCGATTGATGGCTACTTCGGTTCCGGTTCCGGCGTCGCCAGCCAGGAGCAATTCTACTCGGCGCGGGGAATGTTCAAGGCGTTTTTAGAGGAGCAGGTGGACGTGCCCATCGTCATCCGGCTGGGCGGCAACGCTGAGGACAAGGCCGTGGAGATACTGGAAGCGCTCAACGGACGCATCCCCGCGTCGGTGGAGGGTTACAAGAAGGACGACTCGCCGGATTTTTGCGCTGCGCGGTTGGATACGCTGATAAAGAAGTTACAAGTTGGAAAGTTGAAAATTAGAAGTTGGAAAGCGGAACGGGCGGAGCCGCAGAAGCCGTACATTTTCAAGACGATCACTGGAGGGACAGTCACGTTGGATCACGCGGTTTGCGCGACGTGTGAGAGCAAGGTTTGCCTTGAGGCGTGTGCGCGGCAAATCCTCTCGCTCAACGATGAGGGCTGTCCGGTGCTCAACATCACCCGCGAGGAGGCCGCGCACGGGCGTTGTGTCGAGTGTCTGGCCTGCGAAGTGGACTGCCTGCTCTACGGCGCGGGCGGGGGGCGCGTCGAATTGCCGTTGGAAGTCTAAAGTCTAAAGTCGAAGGTCGAAGGTCAAAAGTCAAAGGTTTAAGGTCGAAAGTTGGGGAGGGTTGAATGGCCAGGATTGAACGTTTTGAAGATGTAAAAAGCTGGCAGAAGGGGCGTGAGTTATGTCGAATGGTTTACCGTATCACGAATTCGGGGAAGTTCAGCCGTGATTTTGGATTGCGTGACCAGATGCGCCGCGCTGCGATC
>JAIOSN010000120.1 GCA_021107605.1 Anaerolineae bacterium
GTTTCATCTGAGGTGACTGACTCGGTGGTTAATCCCTCTACCAAAGAAAGATACCGACTCTCGGTCATCTTGTAGACCGAATGCATAGGAAAGACAATATTTGCGAAAATCTTATTGCGAGGATGGTCCAACCATTCGATTTCTAAGAAATTCGGATGTGAGTTATCGGGCGATGTTAGATAAGGGTTTCTTCCAGGAGCGTAAAAACCCGCCTTCGTCACTTTGCCAACTGCAGCAAGTATCTTCCGGCCTTTTCGTGCAATAACAACATCGCCAGGGTTAATCTCGTGATAAAACGACCACAGCATATTGACAAAGAGAGACTTTGTTGCATTCGGTTTATCTGGATAGGCTGATGCTATGGCCTCACTGAGTGCATCATGACTCATCTTCGATACATCACCAATCTGGCTCCACCCGATTGAAATTACGTTGTTGGCAAGATCAAATTGCCAAACTCTATCAAATATCTCTGAATTCTTTGACCGAAATGGAGCGATTACCCAGTAACGTGTCATTGATTATCTCCTGTGTGGTGAACGGCCCGTTAAGCGAGCTGCGAGTGTCTCGCTTGACTATGTAGTATACCGAAAATCTTCCGCATAAAAGCCCTCACGCATGATTCCCGTAAAATATCTTTTCTGTTCTACCTCAATACCTTCGCCAAAATGACGATTTGGCTAAAAAACAACCGCAGTGTATGCGCGTCTTCCAGCCCTTGTCGCAATCCTTCGACGACGGCTTCTTTATAAACGGAGCCAGGGAAATACACTCGCCTGTAAAGACGCTCAAGCAAATGGAGCAGATTCAATTTCGCGAGAGCTATCAGTGGCCCGGCATCTGAGACTACCGGCTTCGTCATCCGCCCAGTTCCTCACGCACCGTTTCCTCGGAGAAATCAGGCTCAATACCTTGCGACCTTGCTTCCTGGATAAGTTTTCTTTTGGACAACCCAAACCGCTCGGCAACGTATCCCAGTGAGCCTGCGCCATCCTGATACAGAACTAAAGCGCGCTCTATTTTGTACTGCTCAAGTCCCAATTTGAATATCTGCTGTAGGGTAGTTCCTTCTTTCGGCACATCCTCCAGCCACCGATGGGGAATCTGTATTGCAATGGTTTGTTCCATCAGGGTCCTCCCGTATCAACCTTAACTCCAGATCCAACATTCACATTCCCATTTTACCACGGGAAGTGCGTGATAACAACGACTTGTGGACACATTGCTGGAATAGTAGTAGCCATGATTCCCAGTAGCCCCAAGTGCGGTTGGAAACTACTTCAAAATGTAGTAAGTGCCGCGCTTGGCCCCCACCTTGAGGAGAACTCCCTGGTTTACCAGGTCGGCGAGATCCAGACGCATGGACTTTCATTCTCTCCTGTTCTGATTCTCCTCAGGGCAGGGACCTTCTTACTCCCAGCGCCACACGTCTCGCGTCCGCGCTCTGAGAGTGTCCAGGTTTTTCTCGACGTACTCGCGGGTCTTCTCGACCACCCCAGCCTCCACCGGTTCTGGGCCGGCGGTGTCGTGCAACCGGCCGGGGCCGTGGCGTTCGCTGTATGCCGGTGGTAGCTCGTCTGGGAAGGTCTGCCCAGACATCACGCCATAAGCCAACGTCCAAGCGCGCGGTACCACGTCCGCGGCATAGCCCCCGCCGCCGAAAGCCAGCCAGCGCCTGCTGCCCTCGGCCAACATCTTGAGTTCCTCGACCAAGGCGATGTAGCCCCGCGTCGTCAGCAGCAGTGAACCCAGCGAATCGCGGTAGTGGGTGTCCACACCCAACTGGGTTACCAGCACGTCGGGCGCAAACTGGCGCACCAGCGGCGGCACGACCTGGCGGAAGGCCCGCAGGTACAACTCCTCACTGGTGTAGATCAGGAAGGGGAGGTTGATGCTGTAGCCGTACCCGGCGCCGGTTCCCAGCTCCTCGGGAAAGCCGGTACCAGGGTAGAACAGGATGCCCGCCTGGTGTAGCGAGATGGTCAGCACCCGGTCGGTGTCGTAGAAGGCGGCCTGGACGCCGTCGCCGTGATGCACGTCAATATCTACGTAGGCCACCCGCAGTCCCTGGCGCAGCAACCAGTGGATGGCGACTGCCACATCGTTGAAGACGCAGAAGCCGGAGGCCAGCGCCGCGCGCGCGTGGTGCATCCCGCCGCCGAAGCTAAAGGCCGCCTGCACCTGCCCCTCGGTGATCAACCTGGCCCCCGTCAGGGCCGCTCCCACTTTAAGTCCCTCGATCTCGTACATCCCCGGGAAGGCGGGGGTCTCGTCGGGGCGGAATCCATAGCACAGGGCCGGCATATTCTTCTCGCCCCTGCTCAGCCGGGCGACGGCGTCCACGTATTCGGCGGTGTGGAACAGGAGCAGGTCCTCCCGGCTGACCGGATCCGGCGCGACCAGGTGCGAGTGGGGCGCATCAAAGGCGCGGTAGGCGGTCAGTAGTTCGTAGGTCCGTTTGAGCCGCTCCGGTTTCAGCGGGTGTGTATGGCCGAAACCTCCCGCCCACAGGTCGTCAGTACAGATGAACGCTGCTTCCATTGTAATCTCCTACCTGGCTGAGCCAGAACCAAAAAGGAAATTCACCACAGAGGCACAGAGAACACAGAGAAAGACAGAAAAAACTCTGCGTCCTCCGCGTTATGGGCACTGTCTGCCCATACTATGTCTGCGTTGAATTTCTTGTTCTTTATGCCAGGGCTTGATTGTTAAGTGCCTATTAGAGTTGCTGCCTCGAAAATAAACCATCTGTAGTAGCGACTTCAGTCGCTTTCAGACCTCCGAGGTCTCATTCTCTTCCTGCAGCCGCAACCAGCGGCGCATCAGGGGAACGAGTATGTCCCAACTGTCTGCGTCCCGCGCCACCAGGTCGCGCTTCTTCAGATAGTCCAGCGCCTCGGCGACTGCTTCCTCTGCCAATCCCGTTGTCCGGATCAGATCGCTTGCCGTAGCCGGGCCGCTGGACAGGGCTTGCAGCGTTGCCTCTTCCGCCGCCCGCCCTGCAATCTGATCTTGCCAGATGCCGTCGAAATAGCGCGTCTCCCCACGCACGAAGTCGTCGCTCAACACTGCCTCCAGATCCTCCAGCAGCACCCGCGCCTCCCGTTCCATTTCCAGGTCGAACAGTTCGTGGTTGACGTGGTTGACCAGTTCCTGGCAGATGCGCTGGAGCAACAGCGGCTGACCGTGGGTTTCGTGGATGATTTGCGTCACCACCGCCGGGTCGTAGTTGAGGAGGAAATCGGGTGTGGGGCGGGCAATGAGCCGCTCCGCTGCCTCCGGCGCTAAGTAGGAGACGCGGATATTGACGTATGCGCCGAAGAAGGCCGCCCGGTAGTCCCGGCTCATTTCGTCCAGCGTGTGCAGCCCGGCGAAGACCAGGACGATGCGCGGCTGTTGGGAAAGAGCGCGCAGGTAATCGTAGATTTCCAGCTCAATCTTTCCTTTCCGCACCGCATCATCCACCGCCTCGAACTCGTCCAGCGCCAGGATAAGGCTGGCCTCTTCCGGGAGCGCGGCCAAGACCCGGCGCAGGAGCCGCCGGAAGGCGTGAGCGGCAGCGTCGGACGTGGCATAGTCGCCAGGGGACGGTTCTGGAACGTCCAGACCGCGCTCCTGCGCCATCCAGGCCACCGCGTCTGCCAGCCCCAGGAGCAAGGAGTGGAGACCTTCTGCAAAGGCAGTCTCTCCTTTCAGGTCCTCGCGGACCAGGAGTGATCCCGCTGGGGCGATCTCTCCCAGGTTACGCAGGATGGAAGACTTGCCCATCCGCCGGTGACCGTAGAGGATGATCGAGTCGGGGGCCGCCTTGGAAACCCAAATCTCCCGGATGCGAGAGAAGATGTCGCCGCGGCCGACGAAGAGGGGCTGAACCACCGGATCGCCGGTCTGGTAGGGATTGGGGAAGGGGACAGCGGGGCGGGACCAGAGGGCGGCCCTGCGCTCCCCGCCGGATAGTGCGCGCCGGGCGGAAGGGGCCATCTCCCGCAGTGTGCGCTCTCCCAGCCGGCCGGCCGCTTCTGCCACCAATGACTGCCAGCGCTGCACCGCCAGCCATAGCAAGGTCCACTCTGGGAGAATAATTTCCTCCACATACTCCGCCATTTCGTTGAGCATGCCGACGGCCCGGTTGAGGGCGGCGGCCTGGGTAGCAGGGTTGGTCGCCTGGCGGAAGAGGGCTACCTCAGCGGATACATCTCCCAGGCCACGCAGGGCTTCCAATATTTGAGGGCGCAAGGGCGTCTCGGCCAATCTATCCAGCCACCCCATTCCCCTCTGGGCTTTGGCGACGCTTGCTATGTCCTCCACCGCCGCCAGCCGGGCCAGCACGGTGAGTGAAAGAGCCACTTCCTCCCCGTGGGGCAGTCCCTGCACC
>JAIOSN010000241.1 GCA_021107605.1 Anaerolineae bacterium
AAGAGCCAGTGATCAGAGACTCACTAGCGACGGAGAGAGCGCAAGATAGCGTAAACGCCCATTAAAATAAGCGCCATGGGCCAGAGGTAACGGAGAGCTGCGACCGCGGAAGCAGCTAACGCGAGTCCAATTACGGCCAGCACACCGGCAGGGATCAAGGCCCACCGTTTACGCGCGCCAGGTGAGGGCAACAGATAGACTAAGGCGAAGGTAAGGGCCAATCCCAGCATAAAGAGACCAGCATCAGCATCGCCCGGCAGGAGCGTGGAGAATCCAGTGGTCACGGCGACGGCAAAGAGCACTCCACCAGGGATGATAGCCCACCATTCCCGGCTACCGGTGACAAGGTAGATTATCCAAAACGCCGAGCTGAGGGCGGCCAAGAAAATGGCTCCGCCCCACTCCCCACGCACGAAGGAAAGTGTTTCCAGAATGTTTGCTGCGCTTAACCCCAGCAAACTCATCCCCGGAATCACGGGCCACCAATGCGCGCGATGGGTCAAGTAATGCATCCAGAATCCTAGCCCCGCGAGGCCGAAAAGACCGGCCCAGAGCAAGGGAAAATTCACCGAAATAACATTTAGGTTGGTGAGTAGGAGCAACATGCCTCCCCCGATCAGCAATAACCCTACCCAAATATCTCTTTTCTGTTTTTGCATGATTACCTCCTCTGAAAATAAGTCTAAAGTTGCAAGTCAAAAGTCGCAAGTCAAAAGTCGGCTTCAAAACAAAGGCGGTTGCGTTAGTGAAGCATTTTCATTTGTGTTCCTTCCAGGTGGCACGGTCAGGAGCTCGGCCACAGCTATTAGTTAGAATGTGCCAACAAGATTCGGCTGACTAACGACTATTTGACCAATCGACAATCGACCAATCGACTAAGATCAAGTATACTATGAATTCAATAGCCTAAAACCGTTGCTGGAGAACTACCAGACTACATGACTACCCGACTACCTAACTACTTGACTAACCGCACTTACGATAAAATAGCGGCACGTTACGCAACCCGCGTGCTCTACCCGATGAGGCAGGAACTGGATGCCTTCTTGTCCTACGTACCCAGCGGCGGGCTGGTTTTAGATATCGGCTGTGGCCCGGGGGATTACGCGCAGCTGATCGCGGCGCGTGGATACCGGGTGATCGCTCTAGACCTCTCTAGCGGCATGTTGAGCGTCGCGGCGCATCAAGGTACTCCACGCTTGGTGTGCGCGGATATGCGCTGGTTGCCGCTGCCGCACCACGTGGCGGACGGGGCCTTCTTGAGCGCGTCGCTCTTGCACTTGCCCAAATCCACCGCCAGCTGCGCTTTACAAGAAGTCTACCGCGTACTGCGTCCAGGCGGCGCGGCCTACTGGGGTGTGAAAGAAGGTCACGGGAGCGCGCACGTCGCCGCACCAGAGGGCGGCGCGCGTTTCTTCGCCTACTACCAGGCGGAGGAATTTGACGCGCTCTTGCAAGCCGCCGAGTTCACACTGCTAGATAGCTGGATCAGTCCACCAGGAGAAAAACAAGAACACCGTTGGATTAACCGCATCACCCAAAAAGGCCGTTGATGTCACGGATGAAGAAGCGAGAGTTCTGGGGATTGCTCATCTTACTGGGATTGGCCTTCACCGTGCGCGTGGTATCCCTGGACGCGCAGGGGTTATGGCGTGACGAGGTGGACGCGCTCAACTTCGCCACCGCGCCCTGGGCCGAGATGGTAGCGCGCTTCACGCAACCCGGTTGGAACGGGCCGCTCTATTTTTTGCTCCTGCGCGGCTGGGTCGCGCTGACCGGACGGACGGCGTTCGCCATGCGCTATCTTTCGCTACTCTGGGGCATCCTGGAGGTAGCCCTCAGCTATGCACTGGGGAAACGTCTCGTGGGCCGCCGCGCGGCGCGCTGGGCTACCTTGCTGGCCGGCTGCTCTCCTTACCTAGTCTGGTACGCGCAAGAAATCAAGATGTACACCTGGATACCGGCACTGGTGCTTCTGGCGCTCTATGCGCTAGAGCGCGCCTGCAAGCGGCCACACTGGAGTTGGTGGCTGTTGGTCTTAATCGCGACCAGTTTCGCTTTTTATAGCCATATCCTCGCCGCGCTCTTAATTCCCATTGAAGTGCTCTGGTTCCTCCTCCAGCCTCGCCGCCACCGGCGCGCGTGGAAAGGAGGATTGCTCACACTGGGACTGCTCACGGCGCCCTATCTCCCCTTGCTCCGCTGGCAGCTACCATTGATTTTCCAGACGCGCCAGACCGGTTATCCGGCCCACTCCCTCGGCGAGATGGCCGCCACGTTAGCTTCCGGTTGGAGTGCAGGCATTGCCGCGCAGGGCCAACCGCCGCTCGCCTGGATCTACAGTGGTCTGGCGTTGCTCGGCCTGGGATGGCTGCTCTTGAGCCACCGCGAACAGCGGCGGCAATGGCGTTACGGCTTGCTCCTAACCGGCTGGCTAACGTTGCCGCTGCTGGCCATCTGGG
>JAIOSN010000081.1 GCA_021107605.1 Anaerolineae bacterium
AGCGCGTCGGTGCCGTACTCATCGATAATGTAAAGCGGGTCATATTTCCACGCATCGGGCATGGATTTGCAAACCTTCTTGCCATGCTCATCACGGATTAAACCATGTAGGTAAACCGTGGAGAAAGGCGCCTGCTCCATCAATGCCAGGGAGAGCATCGTCTCGCGGGCTACCCAGAAGAAGAGGATATCGTAACCGGTCTCACGCAAGTTGGTTGGGAAGAACCGCTGCAAGTCCGGCGACTCCAAATCGGGCCACCCCAGCGTGGAAAAAGGCCAGAGGCCAGAGGAGAACCAGGTGTCCAACACGTCCGGGTCCTGCTCAATCCGTGTGCTGCCGCACTGCGGACAGGTTGCCGGATCCTCGATCGCGCTCCACTCCTGACCGCACTCCGCACAATACCAAACGGGGATCCGATGTCCCCACCAGAGTTGCCGGCTGATGCACCAATCGCGGATATTCTCCATCCAATGGAAGAAAATCTTCTCGAAGCGCGCCGGGATAATGCGCATCTCGCCACTCCGCACCACATTCATCGCCTTCTCCGCCAGCGGTTTAGTGCGGACAAACCACTGCGTGCTGATGCGCGGCTCAATGACAGTGTCGCAACGCTCACAATGGCCCACCGTATGATGATGCCCCTCAATCTTGACCAACAGGCCTTCTCGCTCAAAATCCGCCACGATAGCTGCGCGGCACTCATAGCGCCCCCAGCCGGCGTAGGGACCAGCCTCCGCGTTCATCTGGGCGGTCTTCGTCATCACGTTGAGCGCGTCCAACCCGTGCCGCGCCCCAATCTCGTAGTCGGTAGGATCGTGAGCCGGCGTCACCTTCACCGCGCCGGTGCCAAACTCTATCTCGACCGCCTCATCGCCCACAATCGCGATCTCACGTCCGCTGACCGGCAAAACGGCCTGCCGCCCCACCAACTCGCCCCAGCGCTCGTCCGAGGGATTGACCGCCACCCCGGTATCTCCCACAATGGTCTCGGGGCGCGTGGTCGCCATCTCAATGAACTCGGTAGCGCCTTCAGCCCACCGCCCGCTGCCCCACTCGTGCTGCGGGCCGGCCCAATCCTCATTGGCAATGGGATAACGGATATACCAGAGGTGGCTCTCCTGCTCCTGCGAGATCACTTCTAGATCAGAGATGGCGGATTCGCAGCGCGGGCACCAGTTGACCATGTACGGCCCGCGATAGATAAGTTCGCGCTTGTAAAGTGTATGAAACGCGACGCGCACGGCATGGCTCAATCCCTCGTCCAACGTGAAGCGCTCGCGCTCCCAATCGCAGGAGATTCCCAACCGGCGGTGCTGGTCCGTAATACGCGCGTGCGTCTGCTCGTTCCACTCCCAAACACGCTCGACGAACTTCTCGCGTCCCAAATCATGACGAGTTACCCCCTCTTGCGCCAACTCGCGCTCTACCACATTCTGCGTGGCAATCCCGGCATGATCAGATCCGGGCAAGAAAAGCGTATCAAAACCGCGCATCCGGTGATAACGCGTCGCCAGATCCTCTAGCGTGGCCGCGATAGCGTGGCCGAGGTGCAAAATCCCCGTTACATTGGGAGGCGGCATCGTGACGAAGAAAGATTCAGCATCTTTCGCCACTAGAACTTTTGCAACCAACGTCGCCGGCTTAAAATAGCCTAGCGCCTCCCACCGCGCGTAAAGTTTTGCCTCATGTTCTGCCGGATTATAAGTCTTAGATAATTCACTCATCAACTGCTCCTCCAATAATTAGTAATGTGTACCTGGTTGACTTGTTCTTAGCGTCTTTGCGGCGAGCTATTCTTTTCAATAAAGTCAAATCTTTTCTCAGTGTCCTCCGTGCCTCTATGGTGAACTATCTTTTTCAGCGGAGTCAACCTTGTCATCCATCCAAATGCAAACCACACTCTCGTTTCCCCGTCCCGGCCCACCGCCCCGCCCGCACATCCCCCACGTCAAGGACCGGTTGGGTACAGGGCATGCACCCCACACTAAGATAACCCGCCTCATAAAGCGGATGCGCTGGCAAGTCATAGTGACGCCGGTACTCCTCAACCTGCGCTCTATCCCAGCGGAGCAGGGGATGTATTTTGATCACCCCTGAGATCTGAGTCTCCAAATCGTGCAGGGAGCTCCGGTTCTTAGTCTGGTCATGCCGCACGCCCGTCACCCAAGCGCTCATTCCATCCAACGCGCATTGCAGGGGCCGCACTTTATTGATCTGGCAACAGAGGTCTGGATCGCGTCGGTAGAGTTCCTCCCCGTACTCCAAAACAAAATCGTTCTTGGAAAGTTCCGGTTGAGCAATAACAATGTTCAGACCCAAGTGCGCCTGTAACAGCTCGCGAAACTCCAATGTCTCCGGAAAGTGAAATCCGGTATCGATAAAAATCACCGGCATCTCCGGGCAAACGCGCGAAATCATATGCAACAACGGCACACTTTGTGTCTGAAAAGACGAACTCGCCACCACACGCGGCGCAAAAGTTTTCCAAGCCCAAACCAAAATATCCTCCGGGGTAGCTTCATCCGCATGTAGTCCACTCAGATAATTCTCAATAGCAAGGTTCATAACGTCCCCTCTAAACGACAAAAAGCCCCTTCCGTCCCAGGGACGGAAAAGGCTCCGCGGTACCACCCTAATTTGCCGGCCCAGCCGACACAACTCAATGCTCGCTGTAATGGGCGAACCCAGAGCAAGCTACTTGATTTCACTCACTCAACTCCCGGGCGACCTTCACTGCTGGCTACCGTGGAGGGCTTGCAGCCATTGACCCTCCTCTCTCTTCCGGCGCCGAACGCACCTACTCTTCCCGTTCACCGTCTTTAACCAATTGAGTTCAATTATAAAGAGAACAAGGCATTTGTCAACTGATCTACAAGTAGACAGTAGACAGAGGGAAGCGCACCGCAGAGAGCGACTTCCCGCGACCATCGTGCCAGGGCAATTGTGTCACAAGATCTTGCTCACTTGAACTGTAGCACCTCCCAGTGCATGTCTGTGAAACGGTCAGGAGCCCGACCACAGCTACGTGATTCTCCCTTTAACCAAAAAGAGAGAGAAGAGAACATCCAACCATTTCTCTCCTCTCAAAGAGCCAGAGCAGTTAGCGGGGCGAGGTATGGAAACCTCGGCTACCTAGCCGGAAAATTGCAACGCGCCGGTGGGACAGCGGCTCAGACAGAGGCCGCATTTCTCGCAGTTCTCCGCGTGGATGCGGATCTGCTTCTCCACCAGATAGAGCGCGTCATAGACGCAGCTAGTGACGCACAAGCCACAGCCCACGCACTTTTCCGGGAGCAGGGTAGGAGGCGCAGTCATCTGCGGGGTGCCTTGCTGCAACGTCAAGCCCTGGATATCCGCGACGCTGGCGTAGCCATGTTTGTCCAGCCACCGGTCGAGTTGCCGGGCGACTTTGCCGAAGATCTGCGGGCCTTTGGTGATGGCGGCAGTACAGATTTGCACAGCGGTCGCGCCGGCCATCAGGTATTCGACCACGTCGGCGCCCGTGCTGATGCCGCCCACGCCGATGATGGGAATATCCACGACGCGCGCGATATCATAGACCATGCGCAGTCCAATAGGTTTGAGCGCGGGGCCGGACATCCAGCCGTAGCCTTTGCCGCCCATCCAGGTACGCCCGCCGTGCTCAATATCAATGGCGAAGGCCGGGCCAAAGGAGTTGACGGCCACGATCCCCGCGGCCCCCGCTTCCTGGGCAGCTAACGCCGCCCGCTGCGGCTCGCGGAAAGGACTCATCTTGACCAGGACTGGCACGCCAGGCGCGCCCTCCCTGGCGGCACGCACGGCAGCTTGCATGGGTTCCGAGTCATCGCTGATATAATGCGTGCTTAATTCGATGGCACCGGCGAAGGGAGCAACTTTGGGGGCCAGCTCCGCGATATCCTCCGCCGTGTAACCCAACCCAATGATCATGGGCAGCCCCGCACTTTGCGTTTTGACATATTCCTCCTCCAACCATTGCTCCGGCGAGAGTTCCGACCAGAGCTCGGTGTTGAGAAAGTAGGTCTTGAAATCCGCCATATTGGGCGTGGGCACGGTGGCGGCTCTCACCGAGATGGTCTTAGTGACCAGCGCGGACGCGCCACCTGCGGCGCAAGCCAACAACGCTTGCGCGTCGCGCACCGGCGGCCCGGCCGCCGGCATGATAGGATGTTCCAATGTAAATCCGAAAAGTTTGGTGGTCAGATCTGCCATAAAGAATTCCCCCTTGATATCAATTGAAAAACGATAGTTCACCACGGAGACGCGGAGGGCGCTGAGAAAATATCTTGCCGCAAAGACGCTAAGACACTAAGCAAAAGAATAACTCACCGTGGAGACAGCGAGGACTCTGAGAAAAGATAAGTTGCGGAGAGAAACTATTCAACTTTGACTCCTCTGAAATGAGTTATCTCCCCGCAAAGACGCTAAG
>JAIOSN010000270.1 GCA_021107605.1 Anaerolineae bacterium
CGTTCCTCCAAATGCACGGGGACAAAGAACTCGCGTCCATTTGCGCCGGGGATGTTTTGCGCCAGTCGAGCGTGGACGTAACCGGCGCGGGGCGGCTCTGCTCCTTGCAGCCGCCAGAGCACCGGCACGACGAAGAGCCGGATGGTGTTGAGTGCTGAGACGGGATTCCCCGGCAGACCGAAAACCGGCTTGCCCTGACAAGCGGCCAAGATGGTGGGTTTCCCCGGCTTGACCGGGACGCCATGCACCAGCACGCCCGGCTCTCCCAGCCGGTTGATCACCTCGGCAGTCATATCGCGCTCGCTGGCGGAGCTGCCAGCGGTGATGATGAGCGCGTCCGCCTCGGCCAACGCGCGCGCGGCGGCCTGGTAGAGTATCTTGGCGTCATCGCGCACAATGCCGTAACGGAGCGGCACGGCCCCGGTGGACTCGATCAACGCGCCGACAGCGGTACTGTTCAGATCGCGCACCTGGTTGCTCCCCGGCATCTCTTCCGGCGGCACGAGCTCATCGCCGGTGGAGATGAGGGCCACGCGCGGACGGCGAATGACGTTCACGTGGGTGAGGCCCAACGCCATCAAGCCGCCCAACTCTTGAGCGCGTAAACGCTTCCCGGCTGGAAGTACCAGGTCGCCGGTTTGGAGGTCTTCGCCCAGGGGGATGACGTTTTCGCCTTCCGCCACCGCTCGCAGCACCTCGATTTCGTCCGCGCCGAACTGTTGTGTTCGCTCCAGCATCACTACGGCATCAGCCCCCGCTGGGAGCGCGCTCCCAGTATGGATGAGCGCTGCCTCGCCCGCGCCAGTTGCGATATCGGGCGCGTGTCCCATCTGCACTTCGCCAACCACGCGCAGGTAAGCGGGTAACGATTCGCTGGCCCCGACTGTGTCGGCGGCATGCACGGCGTAGCCATCCCTAGTGGAGCGGGCGAAATGCGGGAGAGGGTGCGGAGCGACGATCTCCGCTGCCAATACGCGCCCTAACGCGGCGGGCGTGCCCACGGTCTCCGCCGGCAGCAGTTGGGCCGGCAGCGCGGCTTGCAAGCGCTTCAACGCCGTTGGCCGTGGGGTAAGTGTCAATAGTTGGTTCATTCTTCTCCTCTTGAGCTGCTGGCTAATCATATTTCATCATACTTGGATTGCGATAAAGTGCAATCTGTAGTCGGGAGCGCGCCCGGAAACTACGTTCAGACCTCCGCGGTTTTGACGGTAGAATCTCCCCAAAGGGGACCGTTCTTGCGTCTCAGCTACCTGCGATTATAATGAATGGCGTTAACTCGGAGCAAACTTAATCAAAAATCTCTCCACGAGAAGGAGGCAACCTGATGTCGCTACAACGCTCTGGCCCACCTGTTGATCCGGTCAAATCGGCCGCATTACTGGAGTGGGTGAAAGACTTTTTTCAACAATTCCAACTGGCATGGTATTTACTGCTAGATCGCCGCGTCCCCGTCTTTACCAAGCTCATCCCTTTTTTGACCGTCTCTTACTTGATTTTCCCTTTTGATGTAATAAACGACGCGCTGTTGGGATTTGGGCAGATGGATGACTTGGCGATTCTGATAATCGGTTTACGCTCTTTTATCGCTCTCTGCCCTCCGCAACTCGTAGCGAAATATCAGGCTACGCTGGGAGCTGCCCTGGAAACCTGGCAAGAGGATGAAAAGGTGATCATTGATGTGGAACCTATTGAGGTAATAGACAAGGAGGAATAATTGTGAAACCGCTAGTTGAATGTGTCCCCAATTTTAGTGAGGGGCGTGACCCGGAGATTATCCAGAGCATCGTTGCCGCGATGCGCGCTATCCCTCACGTCAGTATTTTGGATGTGAAATCTGACCCCGACCATAACCGCTCCGTGGTGACGATGGTTGGCCCGCCCATGTCCGTGCAAGAAGCGGCGTTTCAGGGTATCACTAAAGCCGCCGAATTGATCAATATGGACGAGCACTCTGGCGAACATCCGCGTCTCGGGGCCACAGACGTGGTGCCTTTTGTGCCGTTGAGAGGCGTATTGACTCAGGAATGTGTCGCGTTAGCCCACGATCTGGGCCGGCGAGTAGGCGAAGAGCTCGGTATTCCCATCTATTTCTACGAGGAGGCGGCCTTGCGCCCGGAGCGCACCAATTTGGAGGATATCCGGCGCGGTGAGTACGAAGTGCTCAAAGAGGAGTTGGGCGTCAAGCCGGAGCGTGAGCCGGACGCTGGGCCTAGCAGATTAGGCACAGCCGGAGCTACCGTGATCGGCGCGCGGCAATATCTGATCGCTTTTAACGCTTATCTGGATACCGATGACGTGAGTATCGCCAATAAGATCGCGCGGACGGTGCGTAACTCCAGCGGTGGCTATCGTTACGTCAAGGCGATGGGGGTTCTGGTAGCGGGACAGGCGCAAGTCTCGATGAACTTGACTCATTACCGCAAAACACCCCTGCACCGTGTCTTGGAGACAGTGCGCAGTGAGGCGGCCCGTTACGGAACCCGCGTTACCCACACCGAGTTGGTAGGCTTGGTGCCAGAAGAGGCGTTGATTGACACGGCGCTGTGGCATTTGCAACTAGATATCTTTAACCCCAACCAGATTTTGGAGCATCAACTGGCTGCTATGGACGAGGGCGCGCCGCTGGGATTCCTGGCAGCGTTAGCTTCCAAAGCACCCACGCCAGGCGGTGGTTCGGCGGCC
>JAIOSN010000014.1 GCA_021107605.1 Anaerolineae bacterium
CCGCCGCCAGAACATCCCACCTAGCCAAGTCAGACTAACTCCCAACACCATAGCGAAGACGCCAACGGAATCCATCAGCCGGAGAGCGTGATCCGGGTCCAATTGCCAGAGCATCACGCCCTCCTGACCATCAGGTAACGCCAGCGACACCAAGCCTAACAGGATGAAAAATATGCCCGCGACACTGAGACCGATGATGCCCCAATCTTGGTCAGCTAAATCTGCTACTCCCCCGTGGGAGGAGGAACTGGCAGCTCGTCTACCAGAGTTTCCAGCCATTTCTCGCCTTCCTCAATCAACATCACCGGAATATCATCGCGGATAGGGTACTTACGTCCACAATCCGTGCAGACCAACCAGCTCTCCGCACGCACCAATTCTAGACAACCGGGATCGTCTTTGTCAGTGCGGCGCGTCTCACCGCTTACACAGTACGGACAACGCAAAATCTCCAACAGATCAGCAGCTACCATTATCAACCTCCGTAGATATCTTGTATTTAACTATACTTGAATTACTTATTTCTGGTCAACTGACAAATTTTTTAGAACGCAGATTTTCTGCCGATAAGACCAAAAAATCAGCGTTAATCTGCGTCCAAATTCTTGCTTCCCCAGAGTTTTATCAGCCAACCTACATTTCCGCACGTACTGCATACACACCTTGCGTGCCGCGCGTAATAGGTGCATCTGCCAAACACCCATGCGTCTCTCGTACAGAGTTTTGCCATTCCTTGAGATTAGCTTCTCGTTTTACTCGCCTTAGCTCCTTTGGGTACACCTTCAAAGTTTCCATCAGAAATCAGTCCTTAGACGCGATCTGTGTCTACGAAACCGCCAGATTTGTCTTGCTCCAATGCAGGTATATGTATGTGCGTACCTATGGGTATCTGGGCAATTTGCAGCACCAACCGCAATGCCTTATTAACTGCCTCGGCACTGGTGAAGGCAGCCGCTACATCTGGGGCTAGCAAAACTAAATTGATCCCTTCTTGATATTGCGCTGCATATTTACCACGTATGCCCCCGCTAAGTAATTGAGATAGATCATACTCCGGGCGCAGTTCATCCTTAGATTCCATAGTTTTCTTGCTCATAATCGCTCCTTTCCGTTGGTGTTAATTCGCGAACACTGATAATCCGAATTCGGCCGCTACGTTCTGTGTGTGCCACCATCAACAAACGGTGACGTTGCGATACCCCCACAGTGATATAACGTTCCTCATATTCCGAATGGGCAGGGTCCGCTACAGTTACACCCAAAACATCCGCAAACACGGTTGAGGCTTCTTCAAAAGTTACTTGGTGTTTACGTTGATTGCCGTGAGCTTTGTTTGTATCCCATTCAAATTGTAGTCCCATTGTCATTCGCCTCACAAATTCTTGATCGCGACCGGTTCCACCGGCTCTGCTAACGGGAAGTCAAAGACCCGCGAGTAGAAGTAGAGCTCGGCATCCAAGGCCCGCTTGATATTCTCCGCGCGGCGGAAACCGTGTTGTTCACCCTCAAAAGGCAGATAGGCTACCGGCACACCTTTGCTCTCTAACGCCGCGACCATCTGCTCGGCCTGACATGGCGGCACGACTTGATCTTCCAATCCCTGGAAGAAGATTACGGGACAGGAGAGCTGCTCGGTGAAGTGGAGCGGCGAGCGTTCTTCGTAAATATCTTTACGCTCTGGGTACGGCCCCACTAACCGATCCAGACAACGCGATTCGAATTTGTGCGTATCTTGCGCCAATGCCTCCAGATCACCAATGCCATAATAGCTGGCCCCGGCCTTGAAGAGCTCGTGGAAGGTCAACGCGCAGAGCGTAGTGTAGCCGCCCGCGCTGCCACCGCGAATCGCCAGCCGCTCGCCATCCACCAACCCACGCTCAACCAGATAACGTGCGCCATTCACACAATCGTCCACATCCACCACGCCCCACTGCCCATTCAGCCGCTCCCGGTAGGCACGGCCATAGCCGGTGCTGCCACCGCAGTTCACGTCCAAAACGGCAAACCCGCGACTGGTCCAATACTGCAACTTCAGGCTAAGCGAGCTCGAAGCAGCGGCCGTCGGGCCACCGTGGATAAATACCAGTAGTGGCGGCAGTTCTCCCTCTGGAGCCACATGATCTACATTTTGCGGCGCGTAGAAGAGGCCGTGGGCCGTCAATCCAGCCGTGGTGGGAAACTCCACCGGCTTTGGCACAGTCAGATAGTCGGAGGACACCTCCACCGCGCTGGAACTGCGCAAAACCTGATGTTCCTTCATCTCCAGGTCAAAGAGCGCAATCGCAGCAGCCTGCGCCGGCGCTCCCACCCGCAGCGCCACGCCCAGCGGCCCGACTTGGGGCGAGATCAAACTGGTATAGGGTATCTCAAGCGGCTGCCACTCTTCGCTCTCACTCTCCAGCCGCGCAACATGCCAGCTGCCGTCTTGCGTGTAGGTCGTGATAATATTTTCCGGGCCGACAAAATCATAGGTGGACATCCCAAAGACCCACTGCGGCTCACCGAACTCCGCTGCCAGCTCCCGCAACGGCTCGACCTGCCCCTCACGCCAGCGGTAGAGGTTCCACCAACCGGTACGGTCAGAGACAAAATGCAGTACCCCGGCCGGCGACCAGGCGGGTTGATAGATTGACTCGTCCTCACCACCCGCTACCAGCTGCGGCTCGCCCAACGTTCCATCCGCCAGCACCTCGGCGACCCAGAGCGCTGTCTCATCCCAGGGCATATTGGGATGTTCCCAGGTCAACCAGGCCAGTCGCGTGCCATCCGGGCTGAGACGCGGCGCGGCATAGAAATCGCTGCC
>JAIOSN010000163.1 GCA_021107605.1 Anaerolineae bacterium
AGCAAGGCAACTATGGTATCATCCAGCAAATAGCAAATAGCAAATAGCAAATAGCAAATAGCAAATGGCAAATGGCTAATGGCTAATACCTAATGACTAACCAAGGAGTTTGTAAATGAAAAACATTACCGTTATCGGCGCTGGATATGTGGGATTAGTAAGCGGTACCTGTTTCGCTGATCTGGGCAACCGGGTCACCTGCTTAGATATCAGCGAGAAACGCATCGCTAACCTTAAAGCGGGCATCATGCCCATCTTCGAGATAGGGCTAGAGGAGCTGGTGGAGCGCAACGTAGCCGCCGGGCGGCTCTCCTTCACCACCTCCTACGAGGAAGCTCTCCAGGACACCGATTTCGTCTTCATCGCCGTGGGCACCCCCTCTGCGGTGGATGGGGCCGCCGATCTGCGCTATGTGCGCATGGCCGCCGAATCCATCGCCGACGTGATGGATCACCCTCTGATCATCATCAACAAATCCACCGTGCCCGTAGGGACCGGTGACTGGGTCGCCGAGATTATCCACCATCGCCGTCCGGATGCGCCGGAATTCTCCGTCGTCTCCTGCCCCGAGTTCTTGCGCGAAGGTTCCGCCCTCAGCGATTTCATGCATCCTGACCGCATAGTCCTCGGTTCCACGGAGAGAGAAGCCGCCGAGAAAGTCGCCCAACTGCATCTTCCTCTGCGCAGCACCATTATGATCACCGATCTGCGCACCGCCGAGATGATCAAGTACTCTTCCAACGCTTTCTTGGCTACCAAAATATCTTTTATTAACGAGATTTCCAATGTCTGCGAGGCATTGGGGGCGGATGTGAAAGAGGTCTCCAACGGGATGGGTTTAGATAAACGTATCGGGCCGCATTTCCTAAACGCAGGGTTAGGATGGGGCGGCTCCTGTTTCCCCAAAGACGTGAAAGCGCTGGCCTACATGGCCGAGACGGAAGGCCGGCACCCGCATCTGCTGCACGCCGTGATGGATATCAACAAAGATCAACGTCTCGCGCCCGTGCGCAAAGCCCAGGAACTCTTGCATGGCGAGCTGGACGGCAAGACGATTGGGCTGTTAGGCTTGGCCTTCAAGCCCAACACCGATGATATGCGCGACGCCCCCTCCATTGACATCGCCCGGCACTTGCTCCACGAAGGGGCGCGCGTGCAGGCTTACGATCCGGCCGCCATGGAAAACGCCCGCCAGGCCCTCCCCGAAGTCACCATGTTGCAGAACGCCTATGAAGTTGCCGAGGGCGCTGATGTGCTCATCCTGATCACAGAATGGAATGAGTTCCAGAACCTGGATCTGGTCAAAATTAAAGAGTCAATGAATCAGCCCCTCTTGGTTGATGGACGCAACATCTACAATCCCACCAAAGTCCGTGAGCTGGGCTTCAAATATCGCGGCATCGGGCGCGGTTACAACGGCGCCGGCGTTGAAGACATGAAATTGGACACAGATTAACGCGGATTTTTGACTTAAAAAAAATTCACCACAAAGACGCAGAGAACGCTAAGAGAAAAATTTCGACTTCACTTCAAAAGACTGGCTCTCCGTGAAGATGCCAAGGCGCTAAGAAAATATTTAATCATACCAGCCGAAAAGTCAAATTTTCTGAGAGTTGAACTGAAAATCTCTGCGTTCTCCGTGCCTCCATGGTGAAATACTTAACCCGCGTAACGTGACTTAGTTCGGTGAGGCGGCACGGTCCCCGGCAAGGGCAGTTCCTGCAGGAGATCGGCCACAGCTGTAAGGAGTAAGAGCAAATGACAGAGCAGCTAGCATCACGAAAAACGAAAAAAAGGGAGAAGATCACCATGTCATCCACAGCTATTGTTACCATGACTAAGATGATGGAAACCTTACCCGAAGCAACCCAAAACCAAGTAATAAAAGAGTTGCGCGCTTACATCGCAGAGCTACAAGATGAAATCCGGTGGAACAACTCATTTAAGAGAAGTAGCGCAGAGTTGGTAAAGGCTGCCCAACGCGCCAAAGAAGAAATCGCTGCCGGCAAGTCCACACCGCTAGATTACAATCAATTATAATGGAATCTGCTACCTTACCTTCATTTTGGAAAACATATCGGTCTCTATCTACGCAAATCAGAGAGCGAGCCAGAAAAGCTTATCGACTATGGGCACAGAATCCCTTTCATCCCTCATTGCACTTTAAGTGCATAAATGGCGAAGAAGATATTTGGTCAGTGAGGATCACTCTAAGCTATCGTGCTATCGGTATCCTAGAAAGCAACACGATGACTTGGTTCTGGATAGGCAACCATGATGAATATGAACGTTTCTTCTCGTAAATCGGCCACAGGACTAATGACTACCCGACTAACAGACTAACGACTAACAGACTAACGACTAACAGACTAACGACTAACCGGCTAACAGACTAACCGGCTAACCGCTAACAACTAACCCATTAAGGACTAAAGCATGAACCTACTCAAAACTACCCTGGACAATGGCTTGACTGTGTTGGCACGTGAAAGTCACACCGCACCCGTAACCTCTTTCTGGGTCTGGTACCGCGTCGGCAGCCGCAACGAGAAGCCGGGCATCACCGGCATCTCCCACTGGGTGGAGCACATGCTCTTCAAGGGGACAAAACGTTGGCCGCGCCGCAAGCTGGATCAAGCTATCGCGCGGGAAGGCAGTTATCTCAATGCCATGACCTGGTACGACTTCACCGCTTTCTACGAAACCTTGCCTTCCAACAAAATCAACCTGGCCTTGGATATCGAATCCGACCGCATGGCGAACTCCCTCTTCGATCCCACCGAGGTAGCATCCGAACGGAGCGTTATTATCAGTGAACGACAGGGTCGCGAGAACAGCCCGTTATTCCGCTTGGAGGAGAAACTGGCGGAGACCGCTTACCACGTACACCCTTATCGGCACCAGGTCATCGGCTACCAACGTGATCTGGAGAGCATGACGCGCGCAGACCTCTACCAGCATTACCGCACCTACTACACCCCCAACAACGCCCTGCTGGCCGTAGCCGGGGACTTCAACGCCGGGGAGATGATACGCGTTATCGAACGCCATTTTGAGGGGCTAGCTCCTGGCCCCGCAGTGCCAGAAGTAAAAATCACGGAACCCATCCAGCAGAGCGAGCGGCGCGTCACCGTTGAGGGGGCCGGCAACACCGATTACCTGAACATCGCCTACCATATTCCGGCCGCTACGCACCCCGACATCTTCCCCTTGACCGTGTTGAGCGTGGCTCTGGCCGGCAGTTCCGGTTCCCTGATCGGGCGGGGCAGCCTCACGAACCATACCAGCCGCCTCTACCGCGCCATCGTCACGCCAGAGCTGGCGGCCGATATCAGCGCCAGCCTGATTCCCACCGTGGATCCCGGCCTCTACCAACTCTCGGCCACCGTCCTACCCGGTCACACCACGAATGAAGTAGCAACCGTCATCCTACAAGAAATTGAACGCGTTCAGCAACACCCCATCTCCGTAGCAGAGATCGAAAAAGCCAAACAGCAAGCGCGCGCCCTCTTCGCCTTCTCCAGCGAGAGCATCTCCGGACAAGCGTTTTGGTTAGGATTCAGCGAGATTTTCGCCAGCTATAGTTGGTTCTTGCGTTACCTACAGCGGTTGGAAGCAGTCACTGCCGAGGATGTATTGCGGGTAGCACAAACCTATCTGCAACCGGAGAACCGCACAGTCGGAGAGTATAAAGCCAACCACAAATAAGTTCGCCTGGCGCAGGTATACGTATAATTTTCACCACGGAGACACGGAGGACACTGAG
>JAIOSN010000218.1 GCA_021107605.1 Anaerolineae bacterium
ATTCAGCAGTTACGAGATAGGCAACTTGAGCGTGATCCCGTTGTTGTTTCAGACTGGCTACCTCACGATCCAGAGTTACGAACCGGCAGCGCGGCTGTACAAGTTGTACTATCCAAACTATGAAGTGGAGAACGCCTTTTCGAGATACTTGCTGAGTTCATTTGTGACGGTAGAGAGTGGGCTGACCGGCGGGTATCTCTGGCGGTTGGCCGAGGCGTTGAACGCGCGGGATTTTGACACGTTCTTCGAGGTGCTGCGGATTTTCTTGGCCGATATCCCCTACGACATCCAGCTCCCGCGAGAACGGTACTACCAGACGATCTTCTACCTGCTCTTCAAGTTGATCGGGTTGCAGATCGGGACGGAGGTGCGGACGAACCGGGGGCGGATAGATGCGGTGGTGGAGACGGCGGCGGGGGTGTTCATCTTTGAGTTCAAACTGGATGCTAGCCCGGAGGCGGCGCTGGCGCAGATCAGAGAGCGGGGCTACGCGGAGCAGTACGGGTTGCGCGATGACGTTTACCTGATCGGCGTCGAGTTTGGGGTGGCGGAGCGGAACGTGGTGGCTTGGCAAGTCGAGCAACTTTAGGCGGAGCCAGTTCTTGCTGGTCAGAGGGAGCGCCACTTCCCACTTGGTTTCTGGGATAAGGTCGCTTAGAATTTGGTAGCTCAGTTTGGTGGAGAGCAGTGTATCTCATTTTATGCTCTCCCTATGCTTTTTCCTCTCCCCAAAATGGCAGCCAGGAAGAAATTCCTGGCTGCCATCGTTTTACATTCCCAACATTCCTCCACCGGGCATTCCACCGCCCTCTGGCCCATCCATTAGACCGGGAACTTCTTGCTCAATCTGCTCCGGGTCTTGACCGGATTCCAGGCGATCCACCACCTCATTGAACTCCGGCCCCAAATCTCCGACCTCGTCACCCATCTCGCTCATCATTTTGCGCATAAACCGGCCCATGCTCCGGGGATCATTTTCGTCCAGATCGGCTAACATGCTGGGATCGGCTAGCTCTTCCATGCGACTCTCCTCAGAGCGTACTATGCGGATCTTGGAAACCAATCGCGCTATATCTTGGGAGCCACAATGTTTACAAGTTGCCTGGCCTGCTTGAGCGTCGGAAAAGGTGCGCCAAAAAATCGCAAAACGGCGTTGACACTTGTCACAACGGTACTCGTAAATCGGCATCTTTTTTTCTCCTCTTCAAATGTGGTATAGTAATGTGCTACTTAGACTTTCGGTCTAGCTCGTAGCTGAAGTATTATATCCAAAAGGCACTGAGGTGCAACCACAATGAATGAAAGACCTGTTCAAGACCCTTATGATCCTATCTACTATCCGTTGCTCATCGTGCTCTCCGGTCCCTCCGGGGTGGGAAAAGATAGCGTGGTAAAAAAGATGCAACAACGAGCGCATCCCCCCCATTTTGTGGTGACGGCTAACTCCCGTCCGGCCAGACCAGATGAGGTGAATGGGGTGGACTATTTTTTTGTCACCGATGAAGAGTTCGAGGAGCTGATTCGCAACGATGAGTTATTGGAGCACGCGATTGTTTATGGGCAACATAAAGGCGTCCCCAAGCAGCAGGTACGTGAGGCATTTGCCAGTAATCAGGATGTGATGATGCGCTTAGATGTGCAGGGCGCCATGACAGTGAAGAAGATGGTACCAGAGGCTGTCTTGATCTTCCTCAACGCAGTTTCAGAAGAGGAGTTGCGTCAGCGATTGCGACGGCGTGGGACAGAGACTGCGTTGGAAATTGAACAACGGTTAGCGGTGGCGGCAGAGGAGTTCGATTACTTGGATAAGTTCGATTATCTGGTCTTTAACCACCATGACCAATTGGAGTCTACGGTGGAAGAGATTATGTGCATCATCAGTAGCGAACATGCTCGCACCAAACCCCGGCGAGCCGTGCTATGAGTGATACTGTTTTGGAAGGTGCAGTGGTGGAAGAGACGTCCTCAGCGCCCTCCCCCGGCGCTTCAGTGCGCTTGCGATTTCCGTTTTATCCGATTCGCGTCACCTACTTGCTCATCGCCCTGAACGTGCTGGTCTTTATTCCTACCGTGCTGCTGCGCGATACCGTCTATATGTACGGTGGGCTGATGCCGTTGCGGGTTTTCCGATATGGGCAGTGGTGGCGAGTGTTGACGGCAGGTTTCATCCATGGCGATATCACGCATATTGCCTTTAACATGTACGCGCTCTACTCCTTTGGGCGGGCGGCCGAACGCTTCTTTGGCCCTGCGCGCTTCTCGGCTATCTATCTACTGGCGCTCTTGGGAGGCAGCGTGACCGTTACTCTGTTTGCTGCCGGAGATTCACTCACTGTCGGGGCCTCCGGCGCGATTCTCGGGTTGTTAGGGGCGCTGATAGCCTACTTCTGGCAACATCAGCAGGAGATAGCTGGCGCAAGGGCGCAATTGATGAGTCTGGCAACTACTGCTGCGATTAACTTGGGGATTGGGCTGTTGCCTCATGTGAGCCTCTGGGGGCATCTGGGCGGTCTAGTAGCCGGCTTTATGCTGGGATTGGTTCTGGTCCCCGTTTACGAGGTGGTCTATGGTCACCCAATCCGGCTTGAAATCGCGCCGTTGGGACGCGAAAAGCGTCTTACGAGCATGTTGATCGTAGCTGGCTGGTTGTTGCTGTTGGGTGTGACCATCTGGCTACGGGGATAAGCTGGGGAAAGACTCTCATGCGTCCTCCTATGGATTTACGAGTCGGTGACGTGGTAGAACGTCGCAAAGCGCATCCTTGCGGCGGTAAGACGTGGCGGGTGGAGCGTATCGGCGCGGATATCGGGGCTGAATGTCTCACCTGTGGGCGGTATCTCTTGATACCCCGTCCACGTTTTGAGAAGAGCATCAAGCGTTTCACCGCACGCGCTCCCGCCGAGGAAGAATAATCATCTCAGCCAGATTTCTCTTTCTCTTCTCGGATACCGGCGGTGGGCATCGCGCTGCGGCTGAAGCTGTACGTGAGGAGCTCACGCGCTTGTACAGTACTGCGGCTCAAGTGGAGTTGGTCGATATCTTCAAGGCCGTCAGCCGTTGGCCTTTTCCTCATTTCCCGGCCTGGTGGCCGTGGATGACCCGTCTCAATGGCGGTCCCTGGCGCGGGTTTTATCAACTCACCAACACTCCCCGGTGGGCGGCGACATTCTCTGGCCTGCTCTGGCCTTATGTGAAAGCGCCACTGCAAGAGCTCCTGCACCAACATCCCGCCGAGCTGCTCGTCTCCTTTCATCCCGTCCCCAATTACTGTCTGGCCCGTGCGCGGGATTCTCTGAGGATGAAGACGGCGCTGATGAGCGTAGCGCAAGATCTGGTGAGCGTTCATGCGGCAACTTTCGCACCAGGATATGAGATCTACACCGTCCCCACGGCGGAGGCGCGAGCACGCGCGATAAAATGTGGCGCCGAGGCGCAGCGCGTGCAACTTACTGGCGCGCCCATCCGCCGGAGTTTTGTGGTAGTCAGAGAGCTTTCGCAGCAGCAGGCGCGTCTGCGGCTCGCACTGCCGCCGAAGAAGGAGACGGTGCTCTTTTTGGGCAACAACTATGGGGATGAGACGCTTCCCGCTATCATCCAGCAAGTGGCGCGTCGCCGCCCGCATGCACATTTGATTGCGCTTACCGGGCATAACCGGCAGCTACGCCGCCGGCTGGAGGATTTGACGTTGCCGGCCCCTTTGCAACTGCGGGATTTTGTACCAGAGATGGCCCACTGGATGCGCGCCGCTGATCTGATCGTCACTAAGGCGGGGCCGAACACGTTAGCAGAGGTGTTTGTCATGGGTCGCCCTGTCATTCTCTACGCCGCCATCCCCGGCCAGGAAACGGGCAACGTGCGTTACACTGTCCAGCACGGGGCCGGCTGCTGGACGCCGCGTCCAGCGGAGGCGGCCTCGGTCATCGTGCAGCTGCTAGCTGATCCTGTGCGGCGGCAGGAGATGGGACGGCGCGCG
>JAIOSN010000195.1 GCA_021107605.1 Anaerolineae bacterium
CCCATTGGGAGGAGCCGTCACCGGGCGGCGAGCATACTCTGACTCTGGAGACTCCCACGCTCACCGAGGGACAGATACCGATAATCTGGCTGGATAGCTGGGAGCTCAGCTATCACCAGGCGGTGAGCTCCGGTAATTGCACCGCGACCGGGACCGCGTTATCCGTGCCCGCCGGCGCGCTGGCGCTGGATGTTACTGTCCCCGCTGCGCCGGTGCTTCTGAAAACTGTGACCTCCACCGTGGAGAGCGTGGTCGGTCATCGTTACTGGATCGGGAAGCCAGCGGAGGCGCGCGCGCCGGTGGCGATTCGACCGGCGCAATCGCTGGCGATTGCGGAGCTGGCCGAGGTGGATTACCTGGCACTCGCGCCCGTCGAGTTCCAGCCGGCGTTGCAACCGCTCCTGGCAGCCCGCGCCGCACAGGGCTTGCAGACGGCCGTCGTCACGCCCCAGGCGGTCTACGATACCCTGGGCCACGGTCGCCCCGCGCCGGAGGCGATCCAAGCACTGGTGCAGAGCCTCCCTGCGCTCCGCTACCTGCTGCTAGTGGGAGATGCCACCGTGGAGCCGGGCGGCTATGATGACGCCAGCGGTGCCCTGCGCGTAGTTGCGCCCTTCACCCGCACCGCCATCCTGGGAGAGACAGCGGCCGATGGTCTGCTGGGCCGCGATGCAACCGGGACGCCGGTCGTGGCCGTGGGCCGTTTCCCGGCAGAGACGGCATCTGAGGTGCAGGCGATGGTTAGCAAGACTATCGCTTGGGAAGCAGAGACCGCTCCACCTCAACCGGTGCTGCTCCATGACGATGAGGAGGAGTTCAAGTCGTTGATTGCAGACTTGGCGGCTTTAATTCCCGGCGGTGAAGAGCTCCTTCCGCTGGATACCGGAGTTGCTGATTGCCGCGAACAGGTGTTGGAGAGACTCGCGCAACAATCAAGCTGGCTAACGTACAATGGGCACGGCAGCCTTCGCCAGCTGGGGGATGAGGGAGTGCTCTTGGTGGATGATGGCGCGCAATGGTCAGAGCCGGCGCTCGTCATCGCCTGGAGTTGCCTGGCTGCCCATTACACGCACGCGCAACAGCCCTCCATGGCGGAAACCTGGCTCCGGCAAGAGCCAGGCGGAGCCGTGGCTTTTTTTGGCCCAGTCGGTGAGACGACCACGTTTGAACAACGTCCCTTTGCCAGAGCGTTCTACGGAGCGTTGCCTACCCACTCGCGGTTGGGGGATGCCTGGTTGGAAGCTTTGCAGGTGTCCGGTTCAGAGGATGTGCGTTGGGGATTCACCCTACTGGGCGATCCCGCGTTGGTGGTAAAATAGTAAAGTCTACTAAAATTCACCACGGAGGCACAGAGAACACAGAGATATTTAGCTTAACCTTCAGAAAATCAACTTTTTGACCGGTACTACTAAATATTCTGGCTCTTTAGGATTTCGCAGGGTCGAGCCACAAGCAACCGCGAATGGCGCGCATTAACGCGAAAAAGAATCAAAAATCAGTGCAATCTGTATAATCGGTGGTGAAAAATTTACGTCTCGGTGAACCAACCAGACAAAGTCCCAGAGACCCAATATTCTTAACCTGAAACTAATTTTTTCTTAGCGTCTTGGCGTCTTAGCGGCAAACTATCCTTTTGCAATGAAGTCAATATTTTTACCCCTAAAACTTATTTTCTCAGTGCTCTTTGTGTCCCTGTGGTGAAGGTTTTTATAGGAGAATAAACTATGACTGAAGATTTCAAAGGTAAAGAACGAGATTTTGAACTCAACACAGGCGTCGCCATTGACGGCGCGCCGATCTCATACATCGTGGCGCTGGCCGCTGTGGGAGCGGTGCTCGCCTTTATTCCCTTCTCGGTGGTTATTGGCGCCGGCAAGAGCTTCCCGTTAAGCCAGAGCATCTACCCGTTGGTCGGTTGGGTGCTGGGGCCGGTGGCGGGAGCATTGGCTAACGGCATTGGCGCGTTGGTGGGCGTGATTTTGGCTCCGCACACCACCACCATCCCTATCATCTCCGTGTTGGGTTCCGCTGCCGGCGGCTTGACCGCCGGCGCCATGTTGGGCCGGGGCAAACGTAACTGGTGGTGGCTCCCGTTGGCGCTAACTTACGTGCTGATCTTCGCTTATTACGTGTGGCGCGCGATCTTTCTAAACGGCGCCACTTGGGGCGCGGTGCTCTTTGGCACGTTGATAGATTGGAGCGCCTTGCTCTTATTTATCTCTCCCTTGCGCGCCTATTTTGCTCGCCTGATCGGGGATGAGAACCCTAAGCGATTAGCTATCGGGCTTTTCTTCGGCACCTGGATGGTGGCAGGACTCGCGCACCTGATCGGCGCGACGGCCGTCTACCATCTGGTCAACTGGTCGAATGAAGCTTGGTTGGCCTTCGCCCCGTTAGCTCCGCTGGAACATCTGCTCCGCTCCACCACCGGAGCAGTTATCGGTACCGGGGTGATCGTGGGCTTGCGGGCCATCGGCTTGCTCAAACCCACGCACGCCACTTACTGAAAAAGATGCCCCTTCTCCATTCCGGTTTGATACTTTTAATCGTGCTGGGACTCTTGCTGGTCGCTGATTGCTGGCTGCACCGGCATCTACAAGGCGTCACTATCCTGCTGACCGGCAATCAAGATATAGCCTTGTGGCTCTATGCGATTTTGCTCTTTCCCGGCGTGGCGCTGCATGAACTGAGCCACGCTCTCAGCGCAGCCCTGTTGGGAGTCAAGATCGGGGACATCTCGTTGCTCCCCCAGCAGAAGCAAGGTCACATCCAGCTCGGTTTTGTGCCGGTGGAGGAGACCGACTTCTTGCGCGCCAGCTGCATCGGCGCGGCGCCGCTCCTGATCGGCAGCGCGGTGATCATAGCCATAGGCTACTCCGTCTTCGGCACACCGGCAGTGTTGAGCTCACTGGCGACCGGCAACTGGTGGGGCGCGTTACAAGGCTTGCGACATGCCCTCCACGCTCCAGATGCCTGGGTCTGGGCCTACTTGATTTTTGCCATCGGCAATACCATGTTACCCAGCCGCTCTGATACTCACGCCTGGCCCTTGCTGGGGGCGGTGCTAGTTTTCGGGGGAACCATCATCGTTCTCGCGGGGGCCGGGGCGCTCTTACTGAAGACTCTCTCCCAATTGCTCACCGGCGCAGTCCATTGGGTAATCCTCTTGGGCATTAGCACCTTGCTGATTGACCTTCCTTTTTTCCTCCTGATCATTGTGGCGGAGAAAATCCTGGAACGGTTGAAGCGCCAAAAGATCGTCTACCGGTAGCTCAATGTCATTAAAACAACTGACCAGACCTCAGAGGTCTGCTGCGACCCTAGCCCAGAAGAAATTTACCGCAAATACGCCGTTGTTTGCAGCTAGGCAGCGTTACCAGAGACCTCGGAGGTCTCTTAATGACATTGAGTGAGTAATAGCTATTTAACTATGAGAGGTATGGTGCATAGTGGAGAACATATTGATGATTCATCCAGTAGCAAAGTCCGCCCAGTAGTTTGTCTCACTGAACCAGTTGGTCCTTATCAGCATGTGATTCTGGCTAGCTATGGCTGATCTCCTGCAGGAACTGCCTTTGCCAGGGACCGTGCCGCGCTCCCGTGTCAAGGCATGCTAGGCGAGCACGGTTAGGAAACCGGCCACCGATAGTAGCCGTGATTTTCAGATCTCGTTAGCTGGGCGAGGTATGGAAGCCTCGGCTACCTTACGCAGAGTTAGAGAATCTGCGTAATCCGTGGATAAAAGTTACCCTCGGTAGATCACGGGCAGATAGAGCTTCTCCAATTCCACGTATAGCCAGAGCGACCGTTCCCCGCGCCGCCCCGTGCCATCCTCCCAGAGCGCGTCTAGGCGCAACGTGACCCCGCCCCACCACGCTTGCACTGGCAACTCGAACGTGCGAGTTGTACCCGGAGCTAACGCGCCCGCCCACCACATCAATCCCACGCCCCGTGTAGGCGGCAATGTCGCGGTGATGGGCGCCAGACCTGGCGTCAGCCAGAAGCGCAACTCCCCGTCACTCACGGCCCCCGGCCCGGAGTTCCGCAACGTGAACGTGACCGTGGCCGGTTCCTTGATCGCTAACCTATCCTGTCCCGGCATTGCCCACGCGCTCCCGCTCAAATCTGGCCCGGTGACGCGCAACGCGACCGCCCGCTCGAAATCCAGACCCCATGCCGGCCAGCATAACGTGACGGCCGGCGTGAGTGCCAATCCCACCGGCGCCGTCCCCACGACCTGCGCCTGCCAGCTAAAAGTGAGCGGCTCGTTCACACCCAACTCGCCGCTCCACTGCACCAACCGCGCGGACGGCGTATAATTCACTGCTGGCGGCAACGTCCCGGCCAACAACGTCAGCGAGAGCGGGACGGTATGCGAGAACTCCGCCGCACGCGCCACCGGCCCCGTGTTGCGGAGTACCACCGTCGCCGTGACGTGCTCCCCTGGCAACGGCGCGGACGGCGTGACCGACCAGCTGCTCTCTCCCAACGGCGAAAGCCACCCGACGCCAGCCTTTAGGGCCGCTGTGCGTGTTGCCAGAGGCAGCGTCTCCAGCGGGAAAGCGTAGAAGAGCGAACGCCACGTTGCTGTGGGCGCGCCACTACGGGCCAGCGCCACCGGCTGCCCGCCATCCCCGCGTACCACGATTCTCGTGTCGAGCACCGGTTCCACCGCGTCGCTCCAATTCTGGAACGGGAAGTCTAATGTCACCGGCCCCCAATTCCCGCCGGCGGGTTCCTCCGGCGCCGCGTAAGCCGTCTTCGTGCTCCGGTCATAGATCCGTTCCGTAACCCCTAGCCGTTCCCCCAACGGGCGAATTTCATCCGTGTAAGGTAAAAAATGCTGGCTGGTTAACCACAATTTCCCGCCCTGATCCAGATAATGCAGTAGCCGCGCTTCCTCTGCTGCCGTGACCGGC
>JAIOSN010000122.1 GCA_021107605.1 Anaerolineae bacterium
AGATCGCCGGATTTGTCTTGGTCTTTCCTGATGTCGCCTCTGCGCTCCGAAAGGCGAAAGGGCGACTCTGGCCTTTTGGCTGGTTCTATCTCTGGCGTGAATTTAAGAGCACGCGCCGCTTTTTGGGAAATGGCATCGGATTGCTTCCCCAGTACCAGGGCGTGGGAGCTAACGCCGTGCTCTACACAGAGTTGATGGAGACCATGCAAGCTCGTGGGGCTGATTTCCTCGAGGTGGCCTACGTCGCAGAGAGCAACGTCAAGAGTTTGAGTGATATGTCGGCGCTGAACGTCAACTGGTACAAACGCCACCGGATTTACCACAAAGCGAGGAAGCAAGAAAGCGAGGAAGCGAGTGAGCGAAAAGGCGAGAAAGTGAGTGAGCGAGAAGGCGAAAAGGTGAGGAAGCGAGAAGGCGAGGAAGCAAGAAAGCAAGAAAGCGAGAAAGCGAGAAAGCGAGAAAGTGAGTGAGCGAAAAGGCGAGGAAGCGAGAGGGCGAAAAGGTGAGGAAGCGAGAAGGTGAGGAGGCGAGAAAGTGAGTGAGCGAGAAGGCGAGAAAGTGAGTGAGCGAGAAAGTGAGTGAGCGAAAAGGCGAGGAAGCGAAAAGGCGGGAAAGCGAGAAGGCGACTACCCGGCTAAGGATTACTTGACTAAGGACTACCCGACTATTTGACTAAAGACTACTTGACTAAGGACTACCCGACTATTTGACTAATGGACTAATAATGGAGAAATCTATGCAGGAGATAAAAGCCTTAGCAGGACGGATCATCCAGAATATAGAAAAAGTGATTATCGGCAAGCGTTACACGGTGGAGCAAGTTGTGATCGGTCTGCTCAGTCAAGGGCATCTCCTCATTGAAGATGTCCCCGGCGTGGGCAAAACGATGTTGGCGCGCGCGCTCGCTATCTCGGTGGGCGGCACGTTTGGCCGGTTGCAGTTCACGCCGGATATGTTGCCCAGCGATGTGACCGGCGTAGCGATCTTTAATCAGGCTACCCGCGAATTTGAGTTCCGGTCGGGGCCGGTGATGTCCCATATCTTGCTGGTCGACGAGATCAACCGTGCCACGCCCAAGACCCAGGCAGCGTTGTTGGAGGCGATGGGCGAACGCCAAGTTACCGTGGATGGTGTCACCTATCCGCTCCCTCAGCCTTTCATGGTGCTCGCCACGCAAAACCCCATCGAGTACGAGGGGACGTTCCCGTTGCCGGAAGCCCAACTGGATCGCTTTATGCTCCGTATCAACCTGGGCTACCCTGCTTTCGAGGATGAGGTGCGGGTGTTGGAACATCAGCAGTTTCAGCATCCCGTGGAGACTCTGGAAGCCGTGACGACGATCGCGGAGTTGCGAGCCGCTCAAGAGAAGCTCAAGGAGGTCTATCTCTCCCCAGCGGTGAAGCAATACCTCGTCAAGCTTACCCGCCGGACGCGCGACCATCCTGATGTCTTCCTGGGAGCCAGTCCGCGTGGAAGTCTCACTCTCTACCGGACGGCGCAGGCCCGGGCCGCCATCCACGGACGCGATTTCGTGCTGCCCGATGACATCAAAGCGTTGGCGCGGCCCGCTTTGGCTCACCGAATCATCCTCTCCCCTGGGGCGCGGATGCGCGAGCAGCGCGCCGGGGATATCGTGGAGGCCCTGTTGGATAAAATCCCATCGGTTGATGCGGACGCGGCCCGGCGGTAGGTGAGAGACATCAGATTTCTCTCAGAAATCTGATGTCTGTTAATGGGCGTTGTCATTCCTCGCTTACTTGCTCCTCGCTCGGTATAGCACAGACTTTCAACTTTGGTCTACTGAGAAAACCAAGTATTTGACCACGAAGGCGCAAAGAGCGCCAAGGTTTTAAACTTAATTTATTACTACTAGGCCGGCCTATTGCAGACCTCCGAGATCTACTCATCCGCTGCTTGGCGGCGAAATCTCGGTCTGGGTAGGTACTTTGATCAGCAAAACCTGTATCCAGATCTCGGAGTTAGGCGGGTAGTTCTGTAATATCAGTGTATTGAACAAAAAACTGCGAGAAAAAATGAAAAAAGATAGTACTTTGCTAATTCGGATGGAAATACCTTTTGAAGATGCCCACAATGCAACTTCGGGTTCAGCAATGATTTTTCATAAATGGCTTCCACTTGATGAAGAAGACTTCTTTGTAGTAATCGATAATGAAATTACACTAAAATTCTGGTTCGATGTGAAGTGTACATGGTGGGCTTCTCAGCCTGACGAAGATGAAATTTCAAGATGGACGAATGTTTTAGCCCGAATTATATATCTTGACATAACGGTTAGGAATTTGGACAATACTTTTCTTGAATATATTTCTGCAAAGACGCAAGAAGATAGGGCTAAACTCGAGGACCCAATCAGGAAGAATCAATACATAAAATTAGGGGAGCATATCCAATCATTATTCCTTCATCATTTGAATCGTTTGATTTCTTACGTTCGAGCACATAAAGGACAATACTGGTTACAAGAATTTCCTCTAAGCAGAGATTATTTTTCCAAATTTAGTGCAAAAGCAAAGATTAATAACGGAAACTGGTTTCGTTTTTTGCCTCCGAACGAGAAAAAAATTAAGTTAGTAATAAGTAAAAATTATGACCGTTTTATTGATAAGAATTCTTGGAATTTAGCAAAAGATTTTGTAATCTCAAATAAGAAACCTGAACTTCATTGGTATTTACTTTCCGGTGCTGAATATTTAAAATCGAAAGGCGATTCTCGTGCTGCCCTAACCGAGGCAATAACGGCACTGGAGATAGCAATAAATGTTTTTGCAAAATCAGAAATTTCAAGTGTTTTTGGCGAGAAAATCGCTGATAGAATGGGAATTGAAAGATTCGATAAACAAATAGATCATATGGGATTATCTGGCACATTGCGTTATTTGTTTCCTGTTGTATTTTCCGAAGAACAAATACCAACATCTGTATTAAATACTTGTCAGGACGCATTGGATTATAGAGGAAATGTTGTTCACGGAGGACAACGTAAGGTTGATAGCAAAAAACTTAGAATATTCATAAAAGGTATTCGGGAGTTGTGTGAATTATTAGAGAAGTTATTAAAAGATAATGAACCCGCCTAACCCCGCGTTAAGCTGACCCGCCTTCGGCTCTGGGGATGCGGCGCGATTTTTGGTATTTTAGTTTCGGGTAAAATTGGGTTGCGTTTGCAAAGTCGGCGGGCAGCTTACGCCATCGATCTATCCCGCCCGAGCTTTTGACTTGCAACTTGCAACTTGCAACTTTCAACCTTTAACCTTTAACCTTCAACCTTCAACCCTTCTTATGAAACCAGAAAAAGTGCATTGGCAATCAAATAACCGTCTCCTTCCCATCCTTACGGGGATGTTGTTAGTGATTGAGATTATCTCACCCTACCGTGGTTGGCTGGTATTGCTGATCGGGATGGGTGGCGCGTGGCTGATCAGTACCCTCTGGGCACGTAGCCTGAGCCAGTCGCTGGAAGTGTATCGTGAGATGCGTTTTGGCTGGGCGCAGTTAGGCGATCAGTTAGTGGATCGCTTCACACTCTCTAACCGGAGCAATTTCCCCGCCTCGTGGTTGGAGTTAGTTGATCATTCCACATTGCCCAATTACCATGCGAGCCGTGGTATCGGCATTGGGGCAGATAGTTTCATCCGCTGGCATCTGGAGGCGACTTGTTCGCGGCGCGGACTCTTCTACCTAGGCCCCATGGAGGTGCAAACTGGCGACCCCTTTGGCCTCTACACCATCACGTTGGAGTATCCGGCCACCATGCCGCTCTTGGTTTTGCCGCCTATCGTGCCGTTGCCCCAGATCGAGGTGGCGCCCGGTGGCCGGACGGGGGACGGGCGGCCGCGACGGAGCTCTTTTGACCGCACCATCAGTGCGGCCAGCGTGCGCGAGTACGCCCCCGGCGATAGCCGCCGGTGGATCCATTGGAAGACCACCGCGCGGCGCGATGAGCTCTTCGTGCGGCTTCTTGATGGCACGCCCTCCGGCGATTGGTGGATTCTCTTGGATGTCAACCAAGCCGTGCAGGTGGGCATCGGGGAGGACTCCACCGAGGAACTGGGCATCATCTTGGCCGCCTCGCTGGCAGCCCGCGGCTTGCGGGACAAGCGCGCGGTGGGCTTGCTCGCGAATGGCGAGGAACTGCTCTGGCTGCCGCCCCGTGCCGGCGCAGGTCAACGCTGGGGACTCCTCCGCTCGCTGGCGCTCCTCTCACCGGGTCAATGCGCCCTCTCCGAGCTTCTCTACCGCGTCAAGCCGGCGCTGCGACAGCGTACCAGCATCATCATCATCACCCCGGCAGTGGAGGGCGACTGGATCGCAGAGCTCCTCCCGCTCCAACGCCGGGGCGTGATTCCCACCGTGCTCTTGTTGGATCCCAGCTCCTTTGGCGGCGACGGCTC
>JAIOSN010000094.1 GCA_021107605.1 Anaerolineae bacterium
ATAGTCTGTTAGTCGAATAGTCTGTTAGTCGAATAGTCTGTTAGTCGAATAGTCTGTTAGTCGAATAGTCTGTTAGTCGAATAGTCTGTTAGTCAAATAGTCAATTGGTCGGATAGTCGGATAGTCAATTAGTCGCTTCTTCGCTCTCTCGCTTTCTCGCTTTCTCGCTCTCTCGCTTTCTCGCTTACAGCAGCTGTTTATTCATGATTGCTTGGAGATAAGCGGCCTCGTAGCTGCGCGCGCTCTCTTCCCAGGAAAAACGTTCTTTCATCGCTCTGGTGATCATCTGCTGCAGATGCGTGGGGCGATCGTAATAAGTGCTCACCGCCCAGCCGACGGTAAAATAGATGGCCTGGGGACTGGGTTCCCAGAATTTGAAGCCGGTACCGCTCCCGTCCGCTTCATCGTACTGCTGCACGGTGTCATCCAGACCGCCGGTCGCCCGCACGATAGGCAGTGTCCCATATTTAAGCGAGTAAATCTGGTTGAGTCCACAAGGCTCGTAGCGTGACGGCATGATGAAGAAATCGGCCCCGGCCTCAATCCAATGCGCCAGCTCGTTGCTATACCCAACATAAGAGCCTATCTTGCCCGGATAACGCTGGGGCAAATCACCATAAAACCTCTCCAGCCATTTATTCCCGGAACCCAACACCGCGAACTGCACGTGCATATCTTCGACGATGCCTTCAATAGCATCGGCCAAAACATCCAACCCTTTCTGATCCACCATGCGGCTGACGAGGCCCACCAGCGGGATAGCGGGATCCACTTCCAATCCAAACCGCTGTTGGAGCTCCCGTTTGCAGACCGCTTTCCCGGCCAGATCATCGACGGTGTAACGCGCCGGGATGAGCGTATCCACTGCTGGATTCCATTGCGTATAATCAATGCCGTTGAGGATACCGATGTAATTTTCGCCTTTGTTGTTGAGGTATGGCGCCAGACCCTGCGCATATTTAGGCGTGCATGTCTCGTCGGCGTAGGTGGGGCTGACGGTGTTGACCAGATCCGCGTAATATATCCCGCCTTTGAGGAAATTTATCCGGCCATGATCCTCGAACTTATCCGAGGTGAAATTGCCCACCTGCAAGCCCAGATAATTGTAATCTTGAGCATCGTAAACACCCTGGTAGCCAATATTGTGGATGGTCAGCACGCTGGCTGCCTCGCCCAAGACGGGATCATTCCAATGCCAGATTTTGAGATATGCCGGAGCCAACGCCGCCTGCCAATCGTGCGCATGAATTATATCAGGATAAAAACGGATATCGCGGCAGAATTGTAAAGCGGCCTGCGCTAAAAAGCCAAACCGGCGTGGATTGTCCAGAAAATCATTAAATTCAGTGTCATGGTAAAGTCCCTCACGGTTAAAATACTTATTGGATTCAATGAAGTAAATGGGGACGTCGTCCTCGTTGGTGGTGCTATGCACTGCGCACCATTCCACACTATCCCCCATCCAGACACCCATGGGACTGAGATAGAGTTGCAAGTTATGTTCAGCGATCTCAATCTCCCGATATTTGGGCATGATTACAATCACGTCATGCCCCAGGGACTTGAGCGCGCCGGGCAACGCACCAACCACATCGGCTAGCCCACCGCTCTTAGCGAAAGGTACACATTCTGAGGAAATCATAGCAATTTTCATAACTGATTACTCCCTTTTCGAAGCTAAAGAAGTCAGGATAGCGAGGTCAATAACCAACCATCAACCTCTAGCATAAGGATAGTCCAACTTGACCAAGATGCAACCTTACGTATTCACGCCCAACTGTATCTCACCGCCACCACGACAAAAAACGCCACGCTCATGCTTACCAGGGCGCGCCAATCGGCCGGGCGCATCTCGATATCACGCCAGGTGGTGCGCTCCGAGGCTGTCCCCAAGCCGCGCGCGGCTAGCGCCAGAGTCAGTTGATCCCCCATCCGCAGGGTGCCGATGGTGACGGCAATCAAAACTGGGAGATATTCCCGCGTCCGGCGGAGGATGTTCCCCTCGGCTACCCAACCACGCGCGGCTTGAGCTTCGCGCACTGTCCCAAAAAGACTACTGATAGCGGGGAGAAAGCGCAACGTGAGGCTAAGGGTCAAACCCCAGGTATAGGGGAAACCCAAGCGGACAAAGGCGCGCACCAGCTTGCGCTGTTCGGTCGTGAAGAGAAACCCTCCGGTAATGAATGACATGGATAGTACCCGCAACGCTAACCGCAAGGCGTGAGTTGCGCCGCCCAGGGTAAGCCGCAACGGGCCGAGGGCGAAGAGAGTCTCACCAGACGGCGTGAAGAAGGGTTGCAGGCACAAAATCAAGAAGAAGAGAACCCGTATCTGCCGCCAGAGCCAGCGCAGCGCATTCCATTTGATGCCGTTGCTGCGCAGTAAGAGGAGTATCGCCAGCAGCAAAAGAGCTTGTGCTCCGGCTGAAGGGAGGAGAAAGGTGAGTATGAGACCCAGAGCTACTCCCCACAACTTGACGCGGGGATCCAGGCGGTGCAACCAGGAGTGGCCGGGACGGTAGAGATCAAGTACCAGTCCCATCTCACTCCTCCCCGACGAAGTGTGAGAGCACCGCGTCCGGCGGGCCGTCCGCCGCGATGCGCCCGGCGCGCAACGCCAAGACGCGATCAGCGCGCGCGGCCAGTGACATCTCATGCGTGACCACGATGATAGTAGTCCCGGCAGCGCGCCGCTCGGCGACCCACTCCAAGAGCTGTGACCAACCGCGACCGTCCAGCCCCACCGCTGGCTCGTCCAAGACCAGGATGGGAGTCTCCAGCGCGGCGAGCGCGGCGAGCGTGACCGCGCGTTGGCTCCCGTAGCTCAGAATCGCCGGGGGGCGGTCGGCGATTTCGACCAACCCAAAACGCGCCAGACTCCGTTCCACCCGCTCCTCAACGTCGGGCAGCCGCAGTTGCCGGACGCCGTAGGCCAGTTCCTCGCGCACCGTCGTGGCGAAGAGCTGTTGTTCGGGCCGCTGGAAGAGAAATCCTACCTGGCGCGCCAGCTCGCCCACCGAAAGGCCCCGGCTCTTCTTCTCCATAACCCGCAAGGAGCCGGAGGTCGGGCGCAACAGCCCGTTAAAATGTCTGATCAGCGTGCTCTTCCCCGCCCCGTTCGGGCCGATCACGGCTACAAACTGCCCCTGGGGGATGCGCAGATCAAGGCCGTGCAGCACCGCCGGGCCATCAGGGTACGCATAACGCAAATTACGCGCCTCAAGCGCCAGCGCGGAGCCAGACGTGCGCGCGCTCTGCTCAAGGCGCGTCCAACTGGCGGCCGGACAGAGTAGCCCGGCCTCAACCAACCGCGTGTGCTGAGCGCGGAGGGAGGCCCATGCAGTCGGGGGCGTCAACGCGCCCCCGG
>JAIOSN010000210.1 GCA_021107605.1 Anaerolineae bacterium
GGCGGGGCGTTTAGAGGCGGCCACTCTTTTTGTCGATATCTCTGGCTTCACCGCGCTGACTGAATCCTTGAAGCAGTATGGGACGGATGGCGCGGAGCTATTGACGGAGATTTTGAACACTACCTTTGCGCCGTTAGTGTCGGCGGTGTACGCACAGGGTGGTTTTATCACCAGTTTTGCGGGCGATGCGTTCACGGCTATCTTTCCCCGCAGTGCCGGTGAGACGACCTCGGTGGTAGCCCGACAGGCGCTCCAAGTGGCGACGATCATCCAACAGTTTTTTGAGCGGCATGGCCGGCGGCAAACTCGCTACGGTAACTATGAGCTCAGCGTCAAGGTCGGGGCTTCCTGGGGCACAGTGCACTGGGGGATTTTACGCGGTGGGCGGGGGAATATCTATTTCTTTCGCGGTGCGGCTTTGGACGGTGCGGTGCGCGCGGAGAAGCACGCCGTGGGCGGAGCTGTCGTCTGTGACGAGGCTTTGCGGCAGTGCGTGACTGGCGTCTTCCCGGCCGGTCAGTTGGCGACCGGCTATTATCTCGTTGAGCAATCGCTCGCGGTGGATTCCGCGCCACCAGTTTCCCTTTCGGTCTTTTCCCGTACGGCTCTCGCTCCATTTGTCTGGGACCCGGTGTTGGATCTGGTCGCCAACCGGGTGACAGCGGAGTTTCGACCGCTGGTCAGTGTGTTTATCTCATTTACCTCTTCACAAGACGATGACCGCTGGCAGGATTTTGTGGTCACTGCGTTGGATACGGCTCTGGAGTACGAGGGCTATTTTAACAAAGTCAACTTTGGGGATAAAGGCCCCATCATCTTGGTACTCTTCGGGGCGCCATTGGCCCATGAGAACGATGCGGCGCGAGCCAGCGATTTCTTGCTGGCTCTGCGAGAGAAAGTCCCGCCAGAATCTTTCCCCTGGCGGGCCGGCGTGACTGCTGGCACGGTATACGCGGGGATTGTGGGGGGCGAGGAACGTTGTGAATATACTGCCATTGGCAACGAGGTTAACTTTGCGTCGCGGTTGATGGTCCGTGCTGCTTGGAGCGAGACGTTAATTTCGGCTGCGCTGGCCCAGGATGCCATGGTCTCCAGTGAATACCTCGGCGAATTTACCTATTCGGGTTTTGAAGCCCCCCGGCCCACTTACCGTTTGTTGGCCCCGAGCCGGATGACCGGGGTTTTCTTCGATCAAGAGTTGATCGGGCGCGAGCCTGAATTGCAGCGGCTCCGGACGGCAGCGCAACCGTTCCTGCAGGGAAAATCGGCGGGCGTGGCTATCATCTACGGTCCCGCCGGGATCGGAAAATCGCACTTGATGTATGAGCTTCGAGAGAGCTTGCGTCAAGGGCACGAGATCACCTGTTTTGTCGGCCAAACGGACCAGATCTTACACCGGGCTTTCAGTCCGTTCAGCTATCTACTCAAGGACTATTTCCAGCAGGATACCGAGAGCACTCCGGCGGAGAATAAGAGACGTTTTGCGGCGCGTTTTGAACGGTTGCTGGCCGCTTTGGAGCAAGTTGACCCTACCCAGCCGCAGAACCCACGTCATCTACTGGACGAGCTCCAGCGGACCAAGTCCCTCTTGGGAGCGTTAGTGGGATTGCACTGGCCCGATTCGCTCTACGAATCTTTGAATGGCAAGCTGCGCTACCAGAACACGCTTTTTGCCATTAGGGCGCTTTTGCTGGCCGAGAGCGCTCTGCGCCCGGTGCTGCTGGCGATTGAGGATTTACAGTGGTTGGATGAGTCGTCGCGTGAAGCGCTGACCGTCCTCAGCCGCAATAGCGCGGAGGCGCCGCTCTACATTGTCCTCACAGCACGTTACGCTGATGATGGTAGCCGGCCCGCTCTGAACCTACTAGCTGAGATGCCACTCACCACCATTGAACTCGAGACGCTAGCGCCCCAGCATTTACGGCGCCAGGCGGAGAGCATCTTGGATGGCGCGATCAGTGCTGAACTGTTCACACTCTTGGCAGAGCGCACGCAGGCCAACCCGTTTTTCGTGCAACAATTCCTTTATTATTTTCAGGAAAACGGTTTATTGGAGCAGGTTCTCGCCAAGGAACCGGCTGGCCCGGCGAGTTGGACTGTGCGCACTGCTACCTCGGCGACGGTGCCGACCACCATCAACGCTGTGCTGATGGCGCGTATTGATCGTTTGAGCCAGAATGTGAAAGAGGTTGTTAAAGTTGCGGCGGTCCTGGGACGCGAATTTGACGATCGTATTTTGGAGCATATTCTGCACGCAGATATTTCTGTTGAGGTAGAGCACGCAGAAAGTAAACAGATCTGGGCAAAGGCACGGTAGTAATGCGTTATCTATTCAGACAGGTGTTGTTACGTGATGTGGTTTATGATATGCAACTGCGCAAGCGACTGCAAGATTTACATCGCCGGGCAGCGGCAGCGATAGAAGAGTTGCATAGTGATGATCTTGCTCCTTACTATGCAGAGCTGGCTTATCATTATGGTCAAGCCGGATTGGAGGAGCAGGAGCGCCGGTATTCTTTCTGGGCCGGGCAGCGCGCTGCGCAGGAGTATGCCAATGAGGAGGCGGTCAATTTTCTCACCCGTGCTCTAGATCTCACTCCTGAGGAAGAGCGGGAGGAGTGGGGGGAAATTCTGCTGGCTCGCGAAGAGCTCTACAGCTTGCAGGGTAATCGTCTGGCCCAGCGGAGAGATTTGCAGACCTTGCTCTTTTTGGCCCAGGGGGAACAAAAAGCTCTGGCGGTGTTACGACAGGCCCAATATGCGGAGTTAGCCGGGAATTACACCGGTTCCGCTTCCTTTGCCCAGCGGGCGGTCAAACTGGCGCAGCGACATCAGAATGTGGAGTTGGAGACGGCGGCTTACCTTCAGTGGGGACGGAGCATCTGGCGACAAGGACGCTATCATGAAGCGGCCCCATACATTCAACAGTCCCTGGATTTGGCCCGGCAAGCAGCGTTACCGCTGCTTGAAGCGGAGGCTCTGCGCAATCTGGGCAACATTTACTGGTGCGAGGTGGATTATTCAACGGCGATGGAATACTATCAACAGGCGCTTCCTCGTTACCGGGCGTTGAAGAACAAGCGCGGTGAGAGCGCTGTTCTAAACAACATTGGGATCGTGTTGCGTGATCAGGCCGCTTACGCTCAAGCGCGGCATTACAGCATGCAGGCGCTTAAAATAAAGGAAGCTATCGGGGATCAAATCGGAGCCGGGATCGCCTATGCCAGTTTGGGTGAGATAGAGTATTATCTGGGACGTTACGAGCAGTCCCGGAAATACCATCAACGCTCCTTATTTCTCAGTCGGGAAGCCGCTGATTCTCCCGGTGAATGTGGCGCCTTGCTCAGTTTGGGCCGGGTGGCTTACCAGCAAGGCTATTACGAGCGAGCTAGGGAATACAGTCAGGCATCTCTGATGAAAGGCAAGACGTTAGGCGACCTTCATGTTCAGGGCTACGTCTATCTTTACCTGGGACGTATTGCTGTGGCGCAGCAGGATTTCCCCACCGCGCGGGATGCTTACCGGCAATCCCTCGCGCGGCAGCTTGAACTAAATCAACTCTATCTGACCATTGAACCGTTGGTGGGACTGGCTGAGATAGAGCTACTGCAAGGGAAACCGGAGCTGGCTTTGCCGTTGGTGGAGCAAGCTCTCTCCAAGTTTCACTTTCCGGCGGATATTAACGCGGTGGCCCAGGAAGCCGAGATCCTGTTGACCGGCGCTTATGACCCTTTCTACGTCTATCTAACTTGTTACCGGGTCTGGCAAGCCAGCCACGACTCGCGCGCTGAGATCATCTTGCGGGCCGGTGCGTTGAACTTGCGTGCGCGTGCGGAGCAGATCAGTGAGCCAGAGTTGCGGCGCTCTTTCTTGGAAAATGTTTTTCAACACCGCGAGCTGCTCGCCGCCGCAGACAACTTGGGCGAGTCCAGATAATTAAATTATTTGGCTCTTTGGGAATTCGCGTGGTCGAGTGAAAATTAACCACGGATTACACGGATTAGCACGGAAAAAAGTAAAAAATCAGTGTAATCTGTGGTGAAAAATTTACGGCGCGGGGCACTTACCACGCCCAGCCCCAGAGACCCAAAAGTATTCAAGGAGAAGATAAAATGCGTAAATTGATGGTTACTGGCGGGGCCGGCTTCATCGGCTCCAATTTTGTCCGCTACATGTTGGAAAAATACCCCGATTACTCCATCGTCGTCTATGACAAGCTCACCTATGCTGGACGTTTGGAGAATTTGCAAGACGTCGCTGAGCGTTTCACTGACCACTACAAATTTGTCCGGGGGGATATTTGTAACATGGAGTTGGTGGACCAGACTGTGCAGTGCGAGGATGTGGATACCATCATCAACTTTGCGGCGGAGACCCATGTGGATCGCTCGCTGATGGATCCAGGGGCTTTTATCCAGACGGATGTCTATGGCACTTTTGTGCTCTTGGAAGCGGCGAAGAAATTCAAGCTGGAGCGTTATCATCAGATTGGTACCGATGAGGTTTACGGTCAGGTGCTGGCAGACCGTTCTCAAGAACTAGATAACCTGGAGCCGCGCAGTCCCTACGCGGCCAGCAAAGCCGGTGGGGATCTGATGGCGTTGGCCTA
>JAIOSN010000289.1 GCA_021107605.1 Anaerolineae bacterium
GGGCCGCCACAAGCACCTAATAACGCCAACAACATGAACAGCGACACAAACTTCAACTTACGCATGTCACACCTCCTGTGTTTTGAGATATGCACCGGACCACCCGACACGGCATAGCATTCTAACATATCAGCAGGTGCGTGTAAATAGCAAATATTTGCTATAGCCATGCCAGCCAATTCGCTTGCACTGCGCGCACGGCAGCGAAGAGCGAGTCCGTCTTGAGCACGTAGCCCGCGACACCGACCGCCAACGCCGCGTGGACTGGGCGTCGTAGTCGCTGTAAACCAGGCATTGCGGGACGGGGTTGACAGTTTGCAGCAGCGGTTTGGCAGGGAGATCCTGGACGGGTGTGGAACTTGAGTTACTCACCTCGCAGGCCTCTCGATGATCCAGAGTTGACTCTGGGTGGCGATGGCAAGTTTGCTCCCCTCGGACGACCAAAGTACCTCAACTATGGCTAGACCCTCGGTCAACCTTTGCTGATTGGCCCCATCCCACCTCATGATCCATAAGTCGTCTCCCTCTGCCCAATAGACAAGTTGCTCTCCATCAGGTGACCAGACAGGCTTTCTTTGGTCAAACCAGTAACTGATCTCAGAGGAGATGTTTTCTTCCACGGGAACAAACACGAGGGTCTCTTCTGTTTGGACATCCAGTATCACCAAAAACAAGGGAAAGGGCGCTCCGGGCACAAAGTCGCTACCGATTAACCTTTGGCCTTCATAGCGCGGGTTGCCCAGTAGGAAAAAGGCCAGGTGCTTTCCGTCCGGAGACCACACCCCCGCATATCCTCCTGCGGGGCCTGTCCACGTTACTTTCCCTTGAAGGACGTCCCAGATGTAGAGCCTGGGCACCTGGGCAATTACAGGGGAAGGGTCACCTTGCCCTGGTTTCCATTGCCAGTGGTTGAATAAAAACGCCTTCCCGTCCGGCAACCAAGCATGGAACTCGCCGGGGGTCGGCAAGTTTTGCTCGCGACAGTCATGGTAACCGTTTAATTGTATTAGGCGTATGCGAGGAATGCCTCCTCCTTCCGTCACTACAAATCTGTCCAGAGATGGCGACCAGTGGTAGTCCATCCCCAAGAAGAGCGGATCTTCCTCGCTCTGGCCGCACAGTTCCTGGATCTCACCCGTCACAACGTCTAGCGGTACCAATGTCCGGCATCCCGTACCGCAGGCATCCATAAGTACGAGCGTGTGGTTATCCAGCCAGGGTCCCAGGAATTTGAGAGAGCTTACAGACCGAATGGCCCGTTCGCCGGGCAGGAGGTCCCGCGGATTTGTACCATCAGCGTCCATCAGCCAAACGGTCTCTGGATAATCAGCGAGCTGCCGGCGGGCTACGAAAGCCACGAATTCACCCGTTGGCGACCACGAAGCCCTCCCCCCTGGTTGTTTGATTAGCCGCGTGGGGATAAATGATGGCTCTTGAGCGAGCCACAGAGATTGGCTTGCCTGCCCCTCGTCTTCCGCGCGGAGGAAAATGAGGGCTGTACCATCAGGCGCCCAACTAAAGCGGCGTTCGCGGTAGGATGGCCGATTGAGGGAGATTTCAGCTATTGGGTGAATGGCTGGCGACAAGGTCTGCGGTGGTGTTGCAGAGCGTAAGGGAGTAATCGGCGAGAGGAGAACTGCGCTCTCGGTCATTGGTACCATGTCAACAGTCGGCCTTGCCGGCACACTAGAAGGAACAGGTATGGAGGAGTCGGATGCACACCCACTAATGAGTATCAGCAAGTAGATCACTCCAGCGGCAACGGTCCTCAGATGAAGCCTGCGCATAGCTATCATTTATCTCTCCAACTCAATAGGGTGATATGCTCTAGGGATGATTGTAGAAGCAGTTATCGGGATAACCATTGCCACAGATAAAATGTTTACACGTGGAGCAACCGAAGGGACCACCACTACTGGGACATTGGCTTAGGCCATGGAAAGCGATCGGACCTTCGGCGTTTGCTCCATACTTGTTAGCGTATGAGCACTGAACGTTAGACCAGCAAGGGGAGCCCCACGGTTCTCCTTCGCCGCTGGGGCACCAGCTCCCGATAGGTTCAGGCGCAATACCCCAGAAAACATTGTACCCCGCAACGTTCGCGGACCACGAGCTAGGACAAGATGTGGTATTGGGGTCAGCACACCACGCATCGCAGGTTCCATCAAATTCCCTGCAGATCCAGTATTTGTATTTGTCGGCCAAGGTGCCGCCCTGTGATGATCCCACGCAATAGTCTACCGGAGCGCCACCTCTGAAGACGCGAGTGCGCACCGTCCAACCCACGGCCCGTTGGCCTCCCCGGTTTTCATCTGGAGCCTCGCCATAGATAAGGTAAGCCAATCCACGGCGAACTTGAGATTCAGAAACGAGGAGTGGGGCTTGAAGACTCTCACCTTTACCCTTATGCTCCCTCTCAAAGACGATTCCCTTTTGCGCTTCACTTCTCTCAATACGATACCTGGCCGGGACAGGAAAGTCTCTG
>JAIOSN010000352.1 GCA_021107605.1 Anaerolineae bacterium
ACAGATCCAACGAAGTGCTATCTACCCAGTGCATATCCGAGAAAGAGAGTACCAACGGGCCTTTTCTCGCCAGTGCGACCACCCAACTACGGATTGCCAAGAAAATTCGACGGTGGCGGCTTTCCGCGTCTAGCCGCTCTATCAGCGCCGCAAACTCAGCCTCCAGCGGCAACCGGAGTAAAGCAGCCAGGTAAGGATAGTACTCGGAGAAATGCTCGTCCCAGAGACGTTGAGACTGTTGGCGCAAGCGCTCCCGGATCTCCTCTTTTGGCTCTTCCGTCTGCACGGCCAACCAATCCAATAAGAGATCCACCCAGACAGAGTAGGGCCACGATTGATCGTAAGAGCGCGAGCGGCCACTTAACCAAGTCGCGACCAGCGGAGAGTCCGGGCACGTGTTTTCAGGATACGCTTCCTCCGACAAGAGATCGCGCCGCCGGGCCTCCGCCAATAACATCCCCTGGCGTTCCAAATGTTGACGCGCTTTTCCCACCAGGAAAGTTTTCCCCATACCCTTAGCGCCTGTTACCGTCACAATGCCGCCCCGCGCATCGTAAAGTTCCCCCACTGCACGCTTGAGAGCCACAAATTCTTCTTTATGTCCAATCATTGAAGGGAGATGACCGCATAGATCAGCGGGGGGGGACAAGCTATCTTCTCGCCGCAAGGGGGACAAGGGACGGTAGATCTGCTCCGGCTCGCGCAGTCCCTTCAACATAACCGCGTCTAGCTGCTGCCACTCAAATTGATTTTCCAGCAGCTGATAAGTATTTTCGCTAGCTAAGACAGTTCCCGGTTCAGCAGCCGCCTCCAAACGTGCGGCCAGAGTGACGGCCTCGCCCATCGCCGTATCCTCACTATATTGCCGCCGGTCTCCTATACTGGTGACAATCACCTTCCCGGTGTTGACGCCAATGCGTATCTGCAAAGCTATTTCTAGCGGTGATTCTAGCTGGTTCGCATAACGCTCCACAACATGCTGCATAGAAAGCGCAGCCAGAACGCCGCGTTCCGGATCATCTTCGTGCGCCACTCGCGCCCCGAAGAAAGCCACCAAACCATCACCCCGAAACTGATCCACGGCGCCTCCAAAGCGATAAATCTCTGCCTCCAACACTTGGAAGAGACCGCTCATCAACTGTACCCAGGCCTCAGTGCCCACCTGCTCCAAGATGCGCGTGGAACCACAGACATCCGCCAAGAGGACCGTCACTACGCGACGTTCCCCCGCCAGTAGCGGTACTCCGGAAGTGGTCTCGTAATCAACCGTGGCCGGTAGAGATAGCGAGATAGCTTGAGATTGGTTCTCTCCAATTAGTTCCGGCGGTTCCGGCAAGGAGATCGACGGCGTCTCCGCCTCCGCAACTGCTCCAAGCGACACCCCGCACATGCCACAGAAACTATAGGCCAACGGATTAACAAATCCACACGCCGGGCAACGTCGCGCCAGTTGCGCGCCGCAGACTCCACAGAAGAGCATCTGCGGAGGGCTATCAAATCCACAATGATGACATTTCATAATTGGTTTCCCTGGAAAAACTGACTTCGCTGAGAAAAGCTAGTTCGCCGCTAAGATGCCAAGACGCTAAGAAAAAATTTAGATCAGGTTAAAAATGTTTACCCTTATCGGTCAAAGAGTTAATTTTCAAATCTTTGTGCCTTCGCGCCTTTGCGGTAAAATTCTCGGCTTTTCCAGTAGACTCTTAGTTGAACTATAAATGCGCCGGTGACACATACAAACAGGGCACTTCATCAAAAAATGGAGTGCCCTGTAGGACTTCGGATTCCAGAACTTCACATAGCATTCAAGGCCAGACGGAAACGTTTGGCCAGCTCTTGAAGAATGGCGACAGCAATAGCGGCGTCGTTCTTCAACAAGCCTAGAAAATCCCAGCGCGTCAGCACCAGACAGCTTGTCGGCGCGGTGGCGACCACCGAAGCCGTGCGCGGCCCTTCATCCAATAAGGCCAGCTCACCAAAATAATCGCCCGCCGCGAACTCATTCACCACCACTTTGTCCCCATCCAGGGTTTCACGAACAACCTTCGCCCCGCCGGTGACTATCACAAAGAAGCCTTCGCCTCCTTTACCTTGCGAGACAATGACTTCAGCGGCCTCATACTCCCGCTCAACAAAGCGTTCGGACAGACGTCCAAGTTGCCGCTTGCTAAGACTCTGAAAGAGTGAGGCTCTACCTAAAGCACTCATAGTTTTATCTAGCTCTACCATATACCCTCCTTATCTCAATTCTAAGCTCTAGCTGGTGGACAAATTAGGTGCAACGGGCTAGCATTCAATACGTCACACCTAATTTTCATCAGCTATAAAGAAAATCTAAACACCGCTAAGTTTTAGTTCCTCGGCAAGATGGCAGGAGACGAAGTGACCCGGCTGGAGTTCCCGGAACTCCGGTTCCTTTTCCCTGCAGATATCCTGAGCATAGTTGCAGCGCGGATGAAAATAACAGCCACTCGGCGGGTTAGAAGGGTCGGCCACATCGCCCTGCATGATGATCCGCTTTGATTCGTAGAGCGGGTCAGGCTTAGGTATCGAGGACATCAAGGCCTCGGTGTAAGGATGCAGGGGGTTGTTGTAAAGCGTGTCGGAATCAACCATCTCGGCAATCTTACCGACATACATCACGGCCACACGATCAGAGATATGTTGGACAACGCTCAAGTCGTGGGCCACAAAGACGTAAGAGAGATTAAAGTCCTGCTGCAAGTCCTGCAACAGGTTCAGCGTCTGCGCCTGAATGGAGACATCTAAGGCCGAGACCGGCTCATCGCAAAGGATCAAACGCGGGTTCATGGAGAGAGCGCGAGCGATGCCGATACGTTGTCGCTGACCACCGGAAAACTCGTGAGGATAGCGACGCATGTGTTCAGAACGCAGTCCCACGCGCTCCAGGAGATTCACGACAACATCCTCGGTTGCAGCCCCCTTGCCCTTACCGTGGATCACCATAGGTTCGGAGATGATGTCAAACACCGTCATCCGGGGATTCAGGGAGTTGACCGGGTCCTGGAAGATCATGGAGATTTCCTGACGCAATATCTTCAGCTGCGCTCTATCCAACTCCAACACATTCACCATCTCAGGTTTACCACTTGCGGAGAATTTCGCGGTCTTAAAATGAATCTCCCCCGCGGTAGGGTCGTACAGGCGAATGATGGTCCGGCTCGCTGTGGTTTTGCCACAGCCACTTTCCCCCACCAATCCCAATGTCTCGCCCTCGCGGACAAAGAGAGTGATGTCGTCCACCGCCTTGACATTTCCTATGACCTTGCGGAGTAACCCGCCATGGATAGGAAAGTATTTCTTCAAGCCTCGGACATCTAACAGGATATCGTCAGCCACTGTTGGTATACGTTCAGCCATGTTTTTCACCTCCTCATACATCCTCGTACAGCAGACAGCGTACCCAGTGATCCTTCTCCACTTCCTGCCACTTCGGCACGATCTTATCACACTTCCCCGCCATATACGAGGGACAGCGCGGATGGAAAACACACCCGGTGGGCAGGTTGAACGGGTCAGGGACCATCCCCTCGATGGAGGCCAGTCGCGCAGTACTGCGCTTGCCTACTTTGGGGATTGATTCAAGCAACGCTCGCGTATAGGGATGTTTGGATTCGTAGAATATCTTGACCGTGCTCGCCTTCTCAACCTGTTTGCCCATGTACATCACGACGATTTGCTTCGCCATCTCTGCCACCACCCCCAAGTTGTGGGTGATGAACATGATCGCCATATCCGCAGTATCTTGCAGATCTCGCATGATATCCAGAATCTGTGCTTCGATGGAGACATCCAACGCCGTCGTCGGCTCGTCGGCGATCAACATAGCCGGATGACAGGAAAGCGCGATAGCGATCATCACGCGCTGGCGTTGTCCACCACTCAACTGGTGAGGGTAGCTATCCACCCGCTGCTCCGGTTTGGGTAACCCTACCCGGTGCAGCATATCAATGGATATCTCGCGCGCCTCCTCTTTAGTGACGTGCCGGTATCCCGCGATGACCTCTGCCATCCGGTCGCCGACCTTGCGCGGGAGCAAGCGATGCAGGTCCAGCCCCTCCCCGATGTGCGTGTCCGCCGTGTAGACCGGCGTCAAACAGCTCATCGGTTCCTGGAAGATCATGGCGAACTCCCCCCCCCGGATATGACGGATCTCCTCGCCATTGGGGTCCATATTAGTGAGGTTGAGCAACTCAACGCCCTTGTCGGGGTTATACTTATCTCGCCGGTGATACAAAATCTCGCCCTCGGGGATCTTGCCGGGCTTGGGAACCATCCGCATGACCGTTTTGGCCGTGATGGATTTACCGCACCCACTCTCACCAATGACCCCCAACGTCTCGCCCCGGTTGATCGTGAAGGTGACGCCATCCACAGCGTGGACGATGCCATCCCGCACGTCAAACTCAACTTTCAGATTTTTGATCTCTAATAAAGGTTCAGACATTGTTCCCTCCTCCTATCGACCACCGTAGGGATCCATAGCATCTCGTAGCCCATCACCAAACATATTGAAAGCCAGGACAGCCAGGACGATGAAAGGCAGCGGAATCAAGAGCCATGGTGCAAAGCGAATGGCACGCACACTGCTAACCTCCTGCAACAACACCCCCCAACTCGTGAGAGGGGGGCGCAACCCTAACCCCAAAAAGCTAAGTGCCGTCTCAGAAAGGATCATGCCGGGAATCATCAACGTCGCAATCACGATGATGTGACTCAATGTGCCGGGCAACAAGTGCCGGAACATTAAACGGGCATCACTGGCGCCCGCGCTCTGCGCGGCCAACACGTACTCCCGCTCACGCAGCGAGAGGATCAGACCACGCACCTGACGAGCCAAGCCACCCCAGCGGATAAAGATCATGATCAAAGTCAGCATAAAGTAAACCATGATGGGCGACCAGCCAATGGGAATGGCGGCGGCCAGAGCCATAAAGAGTGGGATATCGGGGAAAGCGCCCACGAACTCGGTGAGCCGCTGGACGAGGATGTCCACCGTGCCCCCGTAGTAACCCGAGATCGCGCCCATGACGCTACCCAAAGTGAACGTGCCGATTTGCCCGAGGAGACCGATCAACAGAGAAAGGCGTCCGCCATAGACGATGCGCGACAGGATATCGCGCCCCAGGCGATCGGTGCCAAACAAGAAAGCATAGCCATCTGGCGCTGCCCCAAGATTGACGCCAAAGAGATGGCGGTTCATGGGAATAAAACCCAGCATTTTATAAGACTCTGCCGCCTTGGGCAACAGGGCCAGCGGAAAAATCTGGGTCTTATCCACCGTGTACATGCGTTTGCGCAATTCCACA
>JAIOSN010000193.1 GCA_021107605.1 Anaerolineae bacterium
AGCGAAAAGGCGAGAAAGCGATAAGGCGAGAAAGCGATAAGGCGAGAAAGCGATAAGGCGGGAAAGCGAAAAGGCGAAAGAACGAGGAAGCGAAGGCCATCTGCGTAATCTGCGGATTGAAATGGACTATCACGTTTAGCAAAATTAATCTAAAAAAGGAGTGTTTGTTTATGACGAAGTTGATGCGTGTGCTGAGTGTCGTGGTGTTAGCTATATTGTTGATCTTAGGCCAGCGGGTGGCGTTATCACTCTCCGCACCGGGGAAACCATTCGAACAGTACGCAGAACCGGTAGAATTCATGTTGGATTTGCCGGCTAGCATGACCACCACTGCTGACTCGCCCCCCTCGGGGTGGCAGTTGCTTAATCAGCAGGATTTCCCCAATAACTCTTCGTTGCCGCCGTGGGAGTCTGTAAATAACCAGACCGGCTCCGATCAGTGGGGAATTGGCGAAATCGGCGCTGAGAATTGGGGCGTTTGGGTTAGAGGCGGCGCTGCACAGGTATCCTTTAACAGTGGAGAGGTGTACACCGACGGTATGGATACGTGGTTGGTCTACGGGCCGATTGCTAGTAGCGAGCAGGTCTACGAATTGAAACTGCTCTTTGATTACTTTATCTCTCTCCGCGAGAACGACTATTTTATCGCGGGATATTCTACTGATGGGACGAACTTTGAGGGTCTGCGCGTGACCAGTCTTCAGATGACGCCTCCTGCTTGGGCGGGGGCTGAACTACGCTGGCCTGTAAGGGAGGGCGCTTCTCAGCTCTGGGTTGCCTTTGGGTTTACCAGCAATGAGGATGGGCAAGTGTCTACCGGCGTCTGGTTGGATCATTTGGAACTCTTCGCCAATTACGGTTCTAAGGTTTATCTGCCGCTGGTCCTTAATAATTGGTCGCCGGTAGTGGAAATACCAGGTTTCCTGGATGATTTCTCAGACAGCGCGAGTGGTTGGCCGCGTTGTTACTACGATCGAGAGTCGGATGAGGGGCATTTTATGGACCTCAACTACGTTGATGAGACCTATCGTATGAAGGTGCTGTTAGATGCAAACGGGAAGAACAACAAAACGATGGGATTTGTAAAGTCGCCTTACACGAATGTTTACACCTCCTACAATCTCACGGTTGACCAATACTTCGCGCGCGCTGCGGATCAGGTAGTTGATCCTGTTGATGGTAAGAGTGGCTTGATCTTTGGGGCTAACGATGATTTCTCCACCGTGTATGTCCTTGAGTGGAATTTTCAAGGGCACTGCGCTGTTACCCGCTATGATGATGTTCCCTATCCTGTTAGTGGCTACGGTGATCCTTTGAAAGAAACCCCGTTGGTTGGCTGGCACGCCTGCCAGGGGCTATCCAGTGAGAGCTATGGAGTTGATCACACTAATCACTTGCGAGTGGAGGTGCGTGATAATGTCGCTACCCTATACATTGTTGATGAAGGCACCAAGCGGCAGGTGACGCAGCTCACAAGTGACTATTTTAGAAATCATCACGGGGTTGGTTTGTTGACCGGGGCTTTTGAGTGGACACCCGTGGAAGCGCGTTTTGATAATTTCTACTTAGAACCGGTGGAGTGAGCGAGGGAGCGAGAAAGCGAGAGAGCGATGGATAATTTGCGGAACTGCGTCACCTGGCGGTCCTACGGCGCCTAGTCCACGTAGGTGGACTAGGCAATGGTAGCCGCGACTTCCCACGGCCCAGAGCCGTCTGGCAAGGGCAGTCGCCAGGCAGGTCTGTCATTCCGAGCTACGTCTGGCGCATTCGCGTCCCGCATGGGACCAGAAACAGAATTTGTTTCTTAGTAGCAAACTACAGGCGTTGTCTGCCTGTAGTACAGCGAGGAATCTCCCTAGACGTGGGAGATTCCTCGTCTGTGTGCTCCTCGCGTTGCGCGCAGCACTGGCTCGGAATGATACCCTGACAAGTCGGCAAATGTGCAAACCGGCAAATCCCAACCATTTGTCCAGCGCTAGCCGGTTGCCTGGCCCTTACCCCCGTTACTGGTCACTAATTACCATCCCCGATTCTTCAGGTGGTATTTCTTCTCCTTCTGGCGGTAGTTCGCCGGCTGCCCGCTTGAAGTAAAAATCTAGCACCTTATGCGCGATGGGAACGGAGACTTCAGAGCCTTCGCCGCCATTGTAAATCCATGCCACTACCGCAATCTCAGGGGCTTCCATGGGATCGTAGGCCATGAACCAGGCGTGGGTGGGGAGCGTCTGTCCTGCTGGCACGGGGCAGAGATTGGCTTCTTGAGCCAGGTTGTCGCAATACTCCGCTGTCCCGGTCTTGCCGGCCACGCGCACCCCTTCGATCTGGGCGCCGGTGGAGGTGCCGTCCGTGACGGCTCTCTCCAAGCCTTCATGGACTATGGCCCAGACCGCATCATCCACCCCTAGCTCACGGATAACTTGCGGCTGGAATTCCTGGATGATATTCCCCTCAGCGTCGGTGATGTGGTGGATTACCTGTGGCTGGTAGAGCGTCCCGCCGTTGGCGGTAGCGGCCATGGCGTTGAGCATTTGCAAGGGGGAGATGGCTAAGAATCCTTGTCCAATGGACATAATGTAGGTGTCTCCCGTAGTCCAGGATTCTTGATAGACTTCGCGTTTCCATTTATCGTCCGGTACGGAGACATCGTACTGCCACTCACCCGGAATATCAATGCCGGTGGGCGCGCCCAGTCCAAATTTCTCGGCCCAAGCGGCCAGTCGCTTGACGCCCAAGCCCTCCAGATTGGTATCTGGAAAGCCGCCTCCGATCTCGTAGAAGAAGATATCGCAGGATTGGGCTAGCGCATCCACAACATCCATCGGGCCGTGTCCGCCGCCCGTCAGCAAATTGATCCAGCAGTAGAAAGGCTGGGCCGCGCCAGGGTCGTTGGGGGCCAGTTTGTTGGGCAGTGAGATACGTCCAGGGCAGGTAACGGTGGTGTAGCGGTTAATGAGTCCTTCTTGGAGAGCCGCCGTCGCGGGGATGATTTTGAAAACGGAGCCAGGCGGCACCCGGTCAGCGATGGCGTGATTGAAGAGCGGCCCGTGTACATCGTCATTCAGTGCTTGTAGTTCTGCCAAATCCTCTGGTGAAGTGATGCCTTCAGCAAAGAAGTTATTATCGAAGGTGGGGAGGCTCACCAGCGAAAGTATCTGCCCGTCACGGGGATCCATGGCAATGACCACGCCGCGTTGACAGCCGGCCTGCGCCATCTCCGCGCGTAACGCCTCGTCGGCTACCCGCTGGAGTTCGGTATCTAACGTCAGGTGGACGTTATCGCCCATGATAGGTTCAATTATCTCGCCGATTACCCCCAACTCTTTTCCTAAGAAATCTTTGCGCACGTATTTATGGCCCGGTACACCTCTGAGACTCTCCTCTACTTCATATTCAATGCCTGCATAACCGATGCGCTCCACGTTGGGATTATAGCCCTGCGATTGCAACTCTTCCACCATGTCGGGGGGAATCTTGCCCAGAAAGCCTATCACCTGCGAGGTGAGAGGCCCGGTGGTGTAGCTCCGGCGGGGAATGATTTGTACATCAACGCCGGGCATGGTGAGGCCGCCTTCCTGCGCAATGACCATTGCCAGCTCGCGGTCAATGGTTTCGGCCACGATTAGCGGCGCGTAGGGGTCCAGATAGCGTACTTCATTTACCCTTTCCAACAGTCCCGGGGGTGGATATTCGCCGTAAGGGGGGAAATGGGCGCGTCCTACAGCTCCTAACTCCAGCCGGTACGGCTCTGCCTCTTCTTGGGAGCTATAAGGCACGTCGATGAACC
>JAIOSN010000264.1 GCA_021107605.1 Anaerolineae bacterium
CATCTCAGCTTGAATGCGCGCGATCTCAGCGAAGGCTTCCAGTGAAAGCCGCGCTTCCTCCGGATCCATCAACGTGATGGCGTAACCTGTGTGGACCAACACGTAATCGCCCACTTGGGCCGCGGGCGTCATGATCAGGCTGATCTGCCGCCTCACGCCGCCTAGCTCCACCACCGCGATGTTACTTTCAGCTATTGATTTTATTTGGGTTGGAATCGCTAAACACATAGTATCACGCCTCTTAACGCTCGCGATCCAGCAGGATCTGAGCCAGCGCCGCCTGTCCCAGAGAAATCCCCCCGTCATTGGTCGGGACCTGGCGGTGCAGTAAAATTTCGAAGCCCTGGGACGTCAGCCGTGGGAGGGCTAGTTCCAACAACAATTGATTTTGGAAGACACCGCCGCTCAAGGCGACTGTGTTCAATCCTGTGGCGACGCGGATGCGCTCGCAGACCTGCGCGATCATCTCCGCTACAGTCCGGTGAAAACGCCAAGCGATTTCCGACACTGCCACGCCACGGCCTATCTCAGCCAACAGCGCGCCGAAAAGCGGCGCTAGCTGCACCACCAGCACACCATCCTCACCCTCGGCCAGATCAAAGGGATAAGGCGATAGCGCGCCACGGCTTTCTACCGCGACTTGTTCCAGCTCGATAGCTGCTTGAGCCTCGTAGGTCGTGGTCTGGCACACGCCCAACAGAGCGCTGACCGCATCGAAGAGCCGGCCCATGGATGATGTTCGAGACACGTTCAAGCCATGCTCGATCTGCTGGCGGATCAGCACTGACTCCTGCGGGTAAAAGCCACGGGGATAATCACCCGGATCGCCCAGGGCGTGCAGGTAAGCCACGGCGATGCGCCACGGATGGCGAATCGCCGCATCGCCGCCGGGCAGCGGCAGGTACTCCAGCTGCGCCGCACGCCGGAAGCCGTCGTAGCTACCCACGAACCATTCCCCGCCCCATATCGCGCCGTCCCGACCGTAGCCCGTGCCATCCAACGCTACGCCGATGACCGGGCCGGCTTCCAACGCGCGGCCATTATCCGCCAGGCAAGCCGCGATATGCGCCTCGTGATGCTGCACCTGGAGCGGCGCCGGCAGGCAGTGCTCGCTGGCGTACTCCTGCGCAAAGCGCGTTGTGAGATAGTCCGGGTGCATGTCGGCAACCACCCACTCCGGCGTGATACGGAAAAGGCGCCGGTAAGTCGCCAGCGCAGCTTCGTAGTGCGCCAGCGTTTCCAAATTCTCCATATCGCCGATATGCTGGCTTACAAACGCGAACTGATCCTGTGTGAGCGTGAACGTGTTCTTCAACAGCGGGCCAACCGCCAGCATGGGGCGCGTCGCGAACGGGAGCCGGATGGGAAGCGGGGCGTAGCCCCGAGCGCGGCGGACGAGCTGCGCCACAGATTCACGTTTTTCGTTCTCGGACGTGTAAAACGTAGAATGTGACGGAGCTTCCGAAAACGGGAGCACTTGTACCACGGAATCATCATAACGCGCGTAGATGTCGCGATTGTGGAGTAAGAAAGCGTCCGCCAGGGGCGCGAGTCGCCGGAGTGCCTCTGCGTTGTCCCTGGCGATAGGTTCTTCCGTCACGTTGCCGCTGGTCATTACCAGCGGGCGTCCCACATCCCGCAGGAGGATGTGATGCAGCGGCGTGTAAGGCAGCATCACACCGAGAGTATGCTGGTTTGGGGCAACCGTGTTGACTATGGCGTACTGTGTATTCCGCAAGCACTTAAGAAGGACGATGGGGGATTGGGGCGACGTGAGCAATGCAGCTTCTTCCGAGGAAACCTCACAAACAGCACGCACAGCGTCTAACGTAGGGAGCATCACGGCAAACGGCTTATGGGGACGACGTTTGCGTTCGCGCAGCACGCGGACAGCATCGGCGTTGGTGGCGTCGCCCGCGAGGTGGAAACCGCCCAGGCCTTTTATAGCGAGGATCGCGCCACTTTCAAGCAGCTCTTTGGCGCGCAAAAGAGAGGCTTCGTTTGTATATTGCGTATTGTATATTGCGTGATGCGCGGCTTGCTCACGCGCCATCTCACCTTCTCGCTGACTCGCTTTCTCGCCCACTCGCTTTCTCGCTGACTCGCTTTCTCGCCCACTCGCTTTCTCGCTCAACCAGACATGAGGGCCGCAAACGGGACAGGCGTTCGGCTGTGCGTGGAAACGCCGGTCCGCCGGATTTTCATACTCGGCGCGGCAGTCAGCGCAGAGCGAAAAAGCGCACATTGTAGTCTTGGGGCGGTCGTAGGGGATATCCAAAATGATGGTGAAGCGCGGTCCGCAGTTGGTGCAGTTGATGAACGGGTAACGGTAACGGCGGTCGGCGGGATCGAAGAGCTCGCGCAGGCAGTCGTCACACATCGCCACGTCGGGCGAGAGCAGCTGGTACTGTCCTGCAACCTGTTGCGAGTGCCGGATCTCAAAGCTGTCATAGCCGTTGGGCAGGATCGGCACCGCCGTCAGCGAGGTGATGTACGCCAGCGGCGGTGCTTCCGCTTCCAGCACAGCGATGAAGGCGGTGAGCACATCGGGCGCGCCCTCCGCTTCAATAGCGATACCGCCGGAATGGTTCAGCACCCAGCCGCGCACACCCAACCGTTCCGCCAGGTTATACACGAAAGGGCGAAAGCCGACGCCCTGCACAACGCCGGTTATGGCAATATGGTAAGCTGCACGTAGCTCCGTGTTCACATCGCGTCCCATAATACCTTCAACCGAGGGCAGCTGCAACAACGCGGTGTACGCTTCATAGATCACACGTTCTCAACGATCCAACCCAACCAGTCTGCCATTCCCTCGCCGGTCTGGGCCGAAAGGAACAGCACCGGCGCTTTAGGATTCAGGCTCTGCATCAGCTTGCGGAAAGCGTCCAGATCAAAATCAAGGTAAGGCATGAGATCGGATTTGGTCACGACCACCAGATCCACCGCCTCGAAGATGGCCGGGTATTTGTAGGGCTTGTCGTGGCCCTCCGGCACGCTCAACAACGCGACTTTGTAACGCTGCCCCAGGTCAAACGCGACCGGGCAGATGAGATTGCCCACATTCTCGATGAAAAGCGGATCTATCTCGGCAAGCGGCAGTGCGTGGAGCGCACGGTGGACCATGGGCGCATCCAGATGGCAACCGCCGCCGGTGTTGATCTGCACCACCGGCGCGCCTGTCGTCGCGATACGCTCCGCATCCACTTGCGAGGCTACGTCGCCTTCGATGACGCCCACGCGGACAGTCCCCTCCAGCGCCGCGATAGTCGCCATCAGCAGTGTGGTTTTGCCCGCCCCCGGCGAGGACATAATATTGATTGTCGTGATGTTGTGCGCCGCCAGATGCTCGCGGTTTTCCAGCGCCGCCTGGTCATTGGCGCTCAGAATCTTCTGCACCACGGGGATTTTCCAGGCACCGGTCTCCGTCTCGTGTGGATGCTCATGTTTATGGACATGATCTTCACAACCACAGGGATCACACATAATTGACCTCCATTCATTCTTCACTCTTTACCACAATACTTTCAATGTAGAACTCTTTGCCCGCGATGACAGTGCCGCCCAGCGCACAGCACTTTGGGCAGGTCCAGTCCATTCCCCGTGGCTCAAACTCTTCCTCGCAGGACCGGCAGCGGAATTGAATGGCGATCCGTTTGAAATGCAGCTGGGCGCCTTCCGCCAGCGTTCCCGGCGTGAGCAGATCGAAGTAGAACTGGATCGAATCGTCAACGAAGCTAGACATATCACCGATAACCAAAGTCACCGCCGTGATTCGTTCCGCACCGGCTTGTTCCGCGTGCTCGATAGCGATTTTGAGCACGCTTTCTGTGACCGCCAGCTCATGCATGAGCACGCCTACCGTCAATCAAAGCCAGCACGCGGGGCACGTGAGCATCAATGAAGATTAACAAGCCGTAAGCTGCAACGGTCTCCGCCAAAGGCGTCAAAGCCGGGCGTCCCAGCCACTCGCGGATAATATTCACCACCACATAACCCACGCCATCATCCCGGCGGTATTGATTCCCGAACGCTGCAATCAAGGTCAAGCCCAATAGTCTACCTCCCGATATGATGGGGCAATTATAAGTCAAAAATGTATCTTTTCAATAATCCGGAACGTCTCAAGTCAGGCTGGTTCTTTTCTGCCATGAAGTACACAAATTTTTCGTTACTACTCAACCACCCTGCAAAATTCAAGAGCGGACGCGGATTCGCGCAGATTTTCGCAGATAAAATAGAAAATCCACGTTCATCTGCGTCCTAAAGGAGCTATTCCCACCCACTACCTGGGGCTGGCTGAGTAGTAACCAAAAATCCACTGAATCAATAGCTCCTACGGTAACATTTTATGTGATATGAAGCGGACGGTTGGAAGTTCATCAAAAAAGTGCTAAACTGTAAGGCACTATCAAAACAGCTAGGGTTCCACGGTGTGCTCACGAGCTGAGCTCATCATTCGAGTGTCGGAGGAGCTATGGAGATGACATAGCCGTGGCAGGAGAAGGCATGAAACGTGAGGGGTAAGCGAATGGAAAGAGATAGATTGACAAACGGATCGTCATACAAGATCGTGGTTCTTGGCGTCCTGCTAGCTCTATGTGCTTTAGTAATGTATTACTTCCACTTTGTTCTGGCGGCCGAGATTGTCTTTACGCACCTCTTCTACGTACCCATCATTCTGGCGGGTTTGTGGTGGTCGCGCAAGGGCACACTGGTCGCCGTATTCCTGGCTATGCTGCTACTGATTTCGCACATCTTCAGCCCACTTGAGACTTCCACCGGGGCAGATATAGCGCGGGCTACTATGTTTGTGGTCGTCGGCGCGACAGTTTGCACCCTGAATGAAAAGCGGTTGATACTGGAAGCCAAACTGCGGGCATACAGCAAGACATTGGAACAGCGAGTGGAAGAGCGCACTCGTGCGCTCAGAGAAGCACAAGAGAAGCAGCGGGCGATATTGGATGGCATCGGCGATGCGGTCATTGTTCTGGATCAGAATCTGAATGTCACCTGGGCAAACCCGATCGCAGTGGAGCAATGCGGATTTGTCCTGGGTCATAAATGCTACGAGGCGTGCAAATGGCAAAAACAGCCGTGTGTCGACTGCGTTGTCCAAAAAACGTTTGCAGATGGAGTGTCAAGGACATCGGAAAATGAATGCACGTTGAGAGATGGCAGCCGGATCAATTTTGTCGCTAATTGCTCGCCAGTCAGAGACTCTGAAGGGAGGCTCGTTGCGGTTGTCGAGATATTCCACGACATCACCGCACGGGTACAAGCCGAGACCGCGCGGCGGGAGAGCGAAGAACGCTACCGGACAATGATTGAAAATGCCAATGATCTGATCTGGGTATTGGATACCCAGGGTAATTTTACGGTTTCTAACCAGCAAGTGGAAATTGTCAGCGGACATAAATCTGAAGATTTGAAAGGAAAATCGTTTGTTCCCCTTATTCATCCAGATGATCTAGAAATGGTGAATGAAGTCTTACGGAAAACTTTGTCAGGTATACGGCAGCAGTACAGAACAAAGGTTTATAAGAGAAATGGCGAGATACTTATTCTCTCGGTCAACACTGCCCCAATTTACAAGCTGGGAAAGATTGATGGGACGGTGAGCTTTGGAAGAGACATCACCACACGCAGGCAGGCGCAAGAGGCGTTGCAGGAGAGCGAGGAGCAGTTGCAAACTTTGATTGATGCCATGCCAGACTTTGTTTGTTTTAAGGATGGTGACGGACACTGGCTCAAGATCAATGCTGCTAGCATCCGCCTTTTCCGACTCGCGGGGGTGGACTACCGGGGAAAGAAAGATTCTGAATTAGCTGAACTCAACGGTGGCCTTCAAGGTACATTTCTTACGTGTGCCAGGACTGATGCGGAGACCTGGAGAACGCGGCGTCTTTCTCGCGGAGAAGAGCTGATTTCCCAACCTGATGGCACAGTCCGAATCTACGATGTGATCAAAATGCCTGTTTTCCATCCCGACGGTGAGCGGAAGGGGCTTGTTGTTTTAGGACATGACGTCACCGAGCAGGTGCAGGCGGAGGAGGAACGGGCGCGCCTGTTGGCCCAAATCCGCGCACAGGCTAAGCAGATACAACAGACCATAGACACTGTGCCAGAAGGCGTACTCGTGTTGGATAGAGCGCAGCGGGTGATACTGGCCAACCCGGTGGCCGAGGGATATCTGGCTGTTCTGGCCAATGCCCAGGTGGGCGACACGCTCACCCGTCTGGGCAACCATCCGCTGGCCGAACTGCTCATCTCGCCACCAGACAAGGAATTGCGGCATGAGGTCCAGGCGGATGGCCGAACCTTTGAGGTCATCGCCCGTCCGATGGAGCCTGTGGTGAACTTGTCGAACCACCTGCCGAATGAGAACGTCCCCGAGCCGGAGAACTGGGTACTGGTCATCCGTGACGTGACTCAGGAGCGGGAAATCCAACAGCTCATTCAGCATCAAGAACGTTTAGA
>JAIOSN010000093.1 GCA_021107605.1 Anaerolineae bacterium
GAATTTCCTTCAATTGGTACTCCTCAACACGCTGATGTTGGTGCTGGCCCGCCCCGTGGGTTTTTGGGTCCAGGCCAATTTGACGGTGGATCCCCAGGTGCAAGACCTCAAAATCTCGGCCATCCTCAGCCGGCAGCAAGGCGGATTACAATGCATCGAAGTTCAGACGGTACAAGGGTAAACTAATGTTCTACATTATCCACGGCGATAACCTGCTGGAGCAGCAGGAATATCTGGGCCAGTTACAAGCGGCGCAAGCTGAGAAGGAAGAGTTCGCGGATCTGAATAACGAGACTCTATCGGCACCGCTCTCGTTGGGCAAGTTACAACATGCTTGTGATACACTTCCCTTTTTAGGCGGACACCGGCTTATCACTGTGAAGAATGCGTTGGCGGAGAGCAACAAAAGTTGGTTGAAAGAGGTGACGGCTTATCTGCCCGGTCTCCCCGATTCCACCGTGTTGGTCTTTATGGAGCAATGTCCGCTGCCCAAAAGCAATCCCGTCTTGAAGTTGGCCCAGCAGCAAGGGAGCAACGCGCGGATCAAGCTTTATATGCTCCCGCGACAAAAAGCCTTGTCTGGTTGGATCAGGGAACGTGCTCAGAAGTTGGGGAGCTGCATCGAGCCGGCTGCGGCAGCATTGCTGGCGCGTAATACCGGCAACCAGCTGAAGCAGTTGGATCAAGAGCTCCAAAAGCTCAAACTCTATCACGGGGAGAGCGGCGCGATCACGTTGTCAGAGGTGCGTTTATTAGTCCCCTACATTCAGAGCGCTGATGTTATCTTCGCTTTGGTGGATGCGTTGGGGCAACGTAACTCCCGGATCGCAGCGCGGCATCTGCATCGTCTATTGGATACCAACGAACCGCCATTACGTATCTTTGGTATGATCGTGCGCCAGTATCGATTGCTGATCCAAGTGCGTTGGCTGATGCAACGGCAGCATCCCGAAGCGGAGATCGCCAAGCGGCTCAAGTTGCATCCCTATGTAACGCAGAAAACACGCCAGCAAGCCACGCTCTTCACCCATGAGCAGCTACTACAAGCTTATGAGCTCCTCCAAGAGAGTGATCTGGCTATCAAAACCGGGAAGCTGAGTGCCGAAACCGCTTTAGATTTATTGGTGGCGCGTTTGACCGAGCTCTGAGCTGCTGGTTAAAAGTCTCCAGCTGGGGACGAGTAGCGGTGGCCGGTCTCCTGACCGCTTCTCACTCGCTCTCTTCTCGTCCAATCCAAAGGTGATCCCGCAGAACAGTTGCCGAAGAACGTAATAGTACCCCGTTGACCTGACGTTCCCCTTCTGGCAAAGATTGGGGGTTCACGTAGCAGACATTCGGGACCTCGCCAAACCGTTCACGATAACGTTTAACGGCTTTGGTCAGTTGCGAAGACAACTCTTTTTTTCTCCCGTACCAGAGTAATCCAATTTCCATCAGGAGACCTTTTGTGCCAGATACCACGCATTCAAATTCACATCTTGGTAGAGATCAAAAATTCCCTCCACGCATTTCACCCGGAAGAAATGTCGCGGTTCTCTGCCGCCCCGTGCCATCTCTGTCCAGGCGCGTTCTACCGCGTAGACGTTATACTTCTCACCACGCCAGAGAAAACGCCGTGGAAAATAATTATGCCTCTGAGATAACAGAGCGATAGGTTCAGACTTGCTCCGTGACCAGAGACTGATTCCCAAGATACTCATTGTTCACCTCCTACAATCGTAAATTTACGTTCCGCCCGCGCCATCTCCCAGTTCCCTGGTTGCCGGTTATGCTCCCACGGCTCTGCACGTTGTGGGCCATAACCAGGTAAGGCGGAAGGAGTGATCACCACCACGGGGAGATTTCGCTCTGCGGGTCGATATTGCCGCGCTTCTTGGTAATGCAGCTCCTGACGCCGCCAGATAAACGCCAACAATCCCACCAGGGGAAGCATGGCGATGATGCCTACCGACAAGCCAATTAAGAGGGCCAGCGCATCATTACTAAGCCGTTGAGTGACGATCACCGCGACCGTTACGACAAATAGTATGCTGACCAAAGCGCCAAACCGTTTGAGACGTTTACTCAGGGACTCTTCTCTCTCCATCTCCATCAACTACCTCCTCATCATCTGTTATGCTTCCGCGTACTCCAGTGCTTTACGCTCCAGGTCAGGAACAACGTCACTTTTGTCCGGCCGGTAGTTGCCCGCTTCGGCGCGCAATTCTGCCTCACTGACAAAGGCAACTTGGAAACGAATCGACTCTCCACCTCCACCTACTGCCAGGAAATCACCTCGTCCGCTTAGCAAATGCGCATCAGTACCGCCGCGTCCCGTAGCTACTCTGGCATCACTGGCGGAGACCACTTTCCCCACCAACCGCAATGGGAAGTTAGCTCGCATCAACCCACTCATGATCGCTGAAGAGGGGCGTTGCGTCGCGGCTACAGTATGAATTCCAGCCTCGCGGCCACGTTGCACCAAGCGCGTCAGCAACTCGGTGATCTCATCGCCGCCCTGAAAGATCAAGTCGGCCAGCTCATCTATCAGCAAGACGATGCAAGGGGAATCCTCTCGCTGGCGGTCGCGCATTTCCATCGCGCGCAACAATGAGTGGAGAGCTTCTAATATCTCCGCCAGCTCTGTCACCGGAGGGCGCAACAAATGCGGCGCGCCCGTCAAGCCCTGAAAGGCGCGCCCCTTAGGATCCAGTGCCAACAAGCGCAGTTGATCTGGTTGGTGAGTCAAGATCAGCGAGAGCGCAATGGTGCGCAATAAGACGCTCTTCCCGGAGCCGGTGGTGCCCGCGATCAAAATATGAGCTACTTCTGGCGAGGAGAGCCGCGCCAATAAGGGAATTCCATCATCGGTTAACCCTAGCAGCGTAGTAGAGAGAGGCACCGGATCTGGCGACCCATCTGCAGCTTTCAACACCATCGGTAACAGATTTGAGAGGGTTACCGGTTGTGGTTTAGGATTATCAAACGCTAAAATCACACCCTCTTTCCCGCGGTTGACCCGTAGAGTAGCCACCTTTAGGGACAAGGCCATATCATCAGCCAACCGTCGAATAGCAGAATAACGAATATGCGGCGCCGGGCTTAAGAAGAACTTGATCAGTCGTGGGCCAACTGTCCCGCCAGTTACCCGGCCAGGAGCACGGTGTGCGGATAAGACGCTTTCAACGCGATCTGCTTGACTTTCTAAATATCCACGTAAAGGTTGTGACATGATAGCTCCTTACTATAATGTAATTAGAACGCCCGTTCTAATTACATTATAGAACACCCGTTCCACTATGTCAAGTCCTTTCTGGAAAAGATGCGAATTCCACTTGACAATTACCAAGGGCTTATGATATAGTCAAGGTAGTGGAGAAAAGATAAAAAGAGCACGGATGGCATAAGCCACCAGTGCTCTTTTTGAGCCAACTCTACCAACCATGAATATCATTTGAGAAACACACTAGGATTTTATAACTTTTTGCAGCAACAATTTTCAATCTAGCTGATATTCAGGAAAGTCAACTTGAACATTTTTAGGAATTAGGATACACTAAGTCTAGCTGCCTGACAGTTTCCAAAATGGGACGCAGCTGCACGCGGATAGACGCTGATAAAAAAGGCTTTCCCCGGGAAAAACTAAAAATCTGCGTTTTTTCTGCGCCAATCTGCGTCCAAAATTAAAAGTGTCAGGTAACTAGACACTAAGTTAATAAAATCATATTCACGCAAGTAAGGATCAAAATTTGAACAAGAAAAAAGACTACGGAAAAGAGAAACATTTGCAAGTTCAACACTCTGGTGAAGAATACCTCTTCGCGGTCGGAGAGGAGCAAGGATTCGTCACATACGATGATATCCTCACTATTTTCCCGGAAGTGGAGAACAATATCGAGCGGTTGGATGAAATTATCATGTCCCTCATCGAGAATGATATTCTTATCGGGAAACCAGGAGAGGACCGCGCAGAGGCTCTACGGGATCACGATGACGGCGATCATGATGCGGATGTAGACGCCACAGAAAATGATATTTATCGCGCTATTGTAATAGATGATCCAATTGGCATCTATCTAAAGGAAATAGGCAAAGTTTCCTTATTAACCGCCGACCAAGAGGTTGAGTTGGCCAAGCGCATGGAAGCTGGCAGACAGGCGCAACGCAAGCTAAAACGGGTGCGTCTGCCAGAAAAACGCAATAAATATCAAAAGATCATGGAAGATGGCATTATGGCCCGTGAGCATCTGGTACGCGCTAACTCGCGACTGGTCATCAGCATCGCCAAGAAATATATTGGGCGGGGAGTTCCCTTCCTAGATCTTATTCAAGAAGGCAATATCGGACTCATCCGCGCGGCTAATAAATTTGAGTATCAACGCGGACATAAATTCTCCACTTATGCCACCTGGTGGATTAGGCAGGCCGTCACGCGCGCCATCGCAGATCAGAGCCGCACTATTCGTGTTCCCGTTCACATGGGGGATCAGATCAGCAAGTTGCTACGCATTTCACACAAGCTTACCCAACGCTTGAGACGCGATCCGACACCGGAGGAGATGGCAGAAGAGCTGGATATCCCGGTCGATAAAGTAGAACACATGTTGGATGTGGCACGTCGGCCGCTTTCGTTGGAGATGCCCACTGATGATGAGCAAAGTAGCACGCTGGGCGACTTTGTAGAGGATAAAGATAGTCCGGCGCCACCGGACGAGGTTGGTGGCACGATCTTAAAGGATCTCCTGATGGAAATTCTGACGGATTTACCGCCTCGCGAGGTCAAGATACTCCAGATGCGCTACGGGTTGTTGGACGGAGAGACCTACACGCTCCAAGAGGTTGGTAAAAAGATGGGCGTCACGCGCGAACGGGTGCGTCAAATTGAGGCCCAGGCTCTTAGCCGCCTACGGCATCCGGCTCATGCGCGGCGGTTACGTGATTTCTTACAGTAACATAGTGTGTGCATAAAACACCCGGCGGCCAGGATTTTTATCCTGGCCGCCGGGCTGTACTAGTCCCCGCAGGTGAACTTCGCTAGACTCCCTTCAACGTGGACTACTCTTCCCCCGGCAGCTCTCGTTAAACGGTCACGGATCGCCAACCCTAGTCCCGCTATGCCAAAATCACGAGCCAGGATCAAATCCACCGCAGCTCTATCTAGCGCCCGGAGGGTAGGAAAGAGGGATTGTGCCACTAAATCCAGCCGCGCTAACGGTCCCGCCGCGCGCAGAATCAGCGGCAGACCGGAGAAGAAAGGTAAATCCTCTTGAGCTAGCAATAAGCCTACTCGCTTACCGCTCTCGTGCTGGAGCATAGCTTCTTGGCACATTGCTTTCAACAATGTCGTTCCTTGCCCTTGATACAGAATCAGGCGCGCGGAGGGGGCGTAGTGTTGCGACAATGTGCCGGGAGAGAGGGCCATCTCCTTGTCCCCTATTGGTTTCGCGCATACTGCCACCTCTCCCAATACCGCGCTTAATGCCTCGCGACTCACTCCGCCGGGACGGAGGATCGTGGGAACTAGCGTGACCAGGGAGAGTACCGTGGATTCAACCCCGACTCTTGTGGCGCCGGCAGCTAGCACTAGATCAATGCGCCCTGCCAGATCGGCGAGGACATCCTCCGCACAGGTCGGGCTAAGGCATCCAAAACGGTTAGCGCTCGGTGCTGCGACCGGCAAATTCGCTACCCGCAGTAATTCCTGAGCGATGGGATCTGCTGGGACTCGCACGGCCACCGTGTCACCGCCGGCTGTGACGATCAAGGGAATCTGCGGCCCCCGGGGAAGCACCAATGTCAGTGGGCCGGGCCAGAAACGCTCGGCCAGTTCCCAGGCCAAGGCCGGTACAAACCGCACCACGCGCTCCAGCCACCGGGTTTCAGCCAGATGCACAATCAACGGATCATGAGCTGGACGCTCCTTGGCGGTGAAAATGCCAGCGACCGCCTCGGCATCCAGCGCATTCGCTCCCAATCCATAGACCGTCTCTGTGGGGAAAGCGACTAATCCTCCTGCCCGTAGCACGGCGGCGGCTTCCCGAATCGCATTAGTGTTGATATGCTCCGGGTCAATGTGGATAACACGTGTCTCTTTCATATTGGGCATGATAACAGTGGGCTTAAGTTTGACAAGCACAAAAAGACCGGACTATGCTCTAAAAAGAGCATAGTCCGGTCTTAATTACCTTCCGTTTGTGTACTAATTGCTCTTTTCGTGCTGCCGCTTTTTCTTAGCCCGAGGCCAGAAAGAACGCTTTCCTTCTTCTGAATAGTAATAATAGTAATAGTAGGAATCTGTGCCATTCGTCGGCACCCTGTTGAGGACTGTACCTAAGAGGCGTGCTCCACTGCGTCGGATTTGTTCCACCGTCTGCGTGATTGCGTGGCGAGCCGTTGATCCGACCTCCACAACTAACAAGACGCCATCTACTTTGGCGGATAAAATTGTAGCGTCAGCCGCAGCCAGAACAGGCGGCGAATCAACGATAACTATCACGTTTTCAAGCTCACTGAAATGCGCTAGGAGCTCTTCCATCCGTCGC
>JAIOSN010000082.1 GCA_021107605.1 Anaerolineae bacterium
ATACCTCCGAGGTCTACCCCTCCGCCGCTGGGTGGCGCAATCTCGGTCGGGGGAGGTACTTTGACCAGCAAAACCGGTATCCAGACCTCGGATGTCTATCCCGCCTGAGTAGTAACAAAAAAATCGAAAATCAGTGTAATCTGTGGTGAGAAATTTACGTCGCGCTGCACCAACCAGGCAAGGTCCTAGATACCCAACTTATCTTCCGCTACGGGATTCATGGCGCTGTCCCTTCCACTGCTGTCGGTTCTGGGATAGTGCGCATCAAATTTGCTAGTTGGACGCGGGCCATCACGTAGATTTCGGCCTCCTCGGATTTGCTAGCCCACGCGCTCGCCGTCTCGTAGTGCTCTCTGGCAGTCTGCAACTCGCCCTGGGCCTCGGCGATCATGCCTAAATAGAGTTGGGCTATGGCTGAGCGGGGTTCCAATTTGAGCAGCTCTTGCGCGTCGGCTTGGGATTGGACCAGCAGTTGTACGCTCAAGTAGACGTGCGCGCGTTCTTCCAGGAGAAATGCCCGGCTAGCGAGTAGTTGTTCGGCCCTGGCGTAGGCTGGCGCGGCCTCCGCCGGTTCTGCCAACAGCTCGTGCAAGACACCTTTGAGGATGAGCATATCGGGTTTGTCTGGCATGGCTTGCAGTCCCAGCTCTATCTCGCACAACGCAGCCGCGTAATCTCCGGCATCGAGTAGCTCTTCGGCGGCGTACTGGTGTTGCACTGATGCGACGAGCTCTGGCGGCGGGGCTAAGAATTGGCGGTAGAGTCCACCCAGCACGAGGAGGAGAGCCAGGATACCCAATGCCCACTTTCCTCCACGGTGCAGACGGACGCGGCGTTCCGTGGCGAGCAGCTTGTCGAGTTGCCACCACCAGCCCGGTTGCGCGGGAGCGTTGGTGCTATGCAGCGCAGCGAACTTTTCCGCGCCGCCCAGGGACTTTAGAAAACTGCGCCCTCGCCGTCTGAATTTCGCGTGGGTTGTCTCCAACCGCGTTTCCTCTGAGCGCCAATCGCCGCCCGTGGCTTGTAGCGCGCTCAATAGCGTGGCCGCTTCATCAAAGAGCTGGAGTACATACAAGGCTGTTTGCTCATTGACGGAGGTTGCTCTCCCCAGCTGGCTCTCTAGCTGCTCTAATACCGCACGGAGTTTACCGGCCGGCGTGTGTGCTGCCTGAATTGATTTGGCGAATAAGGTTGCTTTGCTCATATTAGAATAGTTCCTCTAGTGCTTTGTCAAGCGTAAAACGAGTAGTAGTAAGGTTTCCCCCGCACGCCTACTGAAGTAGGCTACCGTAGGCTAATCGCCGGCTGTCCACCGGCGTGGACAGAGTTTAGCGTGTCCACGTGAGTGGATGCCCGGCGCAACGTGCCTCAGAGAGCGACTTCAGTCGTATCACTGGGGCGTTGCGCCAGAGCAGTCACCAGGCTAGCTTTTCTTCCGCTCCGCTCTGATCAGTGAGATGAACGCCTCTTCCATGCGCGGCTCGATCTCGCGCATTCCCTGGCAGCTGATGCCCTGGGCGGATAGGAGGGCTTCGATCTCTGGCTGCCGCCGTTCCACCGAATCCACAAAGAGATGTAACATCCGCCCGTAGCTCTGGATTTCCAGGAGGCCTTCCATCCCAGTGATGGCTTTCCGCGCCGGGACAAAATCTGAGGGGGTGAATTCCAAGAGCCGCCCCGGCACTCGTTTCTTGATGACGTCGGGAGAATCATGGGCGATCAAGCGGCCCTGGTAGATCAACCCGACCCAGTTGCAACGTTCGGCCTCATCCATGTAGGGTGTGCAGATGAAGATCGTCATGCCCTTCTCGATGCGCAGCTTACCCAAGAGGTCCCAGAACTCGCGGCGGCTAACCGGATCGACGCCCAGAGTAGGTTCATCCAACATCACCACTTGCGGCTCGTGGATCAGGCTGCACGCCAGCGCGAGTTTCTTCTTCATGCCGCCGGAGAGTCGCCCGGCCAACCGCGAGGTGAACTCCCCTAGCCCCGCGAACTTCAGCAGCTCGGGGATGCGCGCTTGCCTTTCCCGCCGGCTGACGCCCTGGATGTCGGCGAAGAAGCGCATATTCTCCCGCACTGTCAGATCCGGCGGCAACGAGAACTGCTGGGCAATGTAGCCCACCCGCTCGCGGATCTGGTAAGTGTCGCGCATGGAATCGTAACCCAGGATGCTGCTCTGGCCGGCGGTGCGGCGGAGCAATCCCAAGATGACGCGCGTGGTGGTGGTCTTCCCCGCGCCGTCCGGCCCGATTAGACCGTAGGTCTCCCCATGCCGTACTTGCAACGTGACGCCGTCCACGGCCTTGACAGGCCCGTTTTTGGTCTGGAAGATTCTGACTAGGTTAGCGGTTTGAATTGTAATGTGATGGGACATAGATTTGACTTCACTGAAAATAGCTAGTTCGCCGCAAAGACGCTAAGAAAAAAATTAAGTTCTAAATCTTGGCGCTCTTTGCGCCTTCGTGGTGAAATACTAAATTTTAATCCAGCCGTATTTTGAATGTTTTGGCCGCCGCGACGATGACTATGACACCGTAGATCACCAGGGCCACCACATCCGACCAGAGGAAGCTCAAGCCGACCCCTTTGGTCACAATCCCTCTGG
>JAIOSN010000225.1 GCA_021107605.1 Anaerolineae bacterium
AAGTTGCCCGATGGCGGCCAACCGTTCTTGGCGTCGAGTGCGCGTCCGTGCTTCTCGCTGTCGCGTCACTTCACGGATGACCAGTACCCAACCCTGCTGTTCCGTCCCTGGTTCTAGCGGCCGGGCGAGAAGCTCGAAGTATTGCGGCCTCTCTCCCTCTAATCGCAGCTCGTGCCAGCCCCCACCCGGAACCGAGGTAAAGAAGTCGGCCAACGGTGTACCGTTCAGGTGAGTCAGCTCTTCCCCCACTTGAGCGTTGGATAACGCCGCCAGATCCTTTTTCCCTAGCGGATTGACCAGCACAATCTGGGACTGGGCATCCAACAGGAGCACGCCCTCCGGTACCGCATTGATGGTCTGCTCTATCTGCCGGGCTTGCTGGCTAATCTGCTCCAATAGCCGGGCGTTTTGGATGGCGACCGCGGCCACATTGGCCACGCCGGTCAGGAGAGCAATATCTTCCTGGTAGTAAGCATCCAACTGAGCACTCTGCACCTGCAACACACCGATAGTCTCGCCAGCGATTTTCAGCGGCACGTAAAGCGCCGATTGGGTGACGGGTTCCTCCATCTCAGCTGGCGGCGGCAGCCCCGCGCTGACGGTGCCGTCCTCATAAACATGGTACCCGGTTCTAGTCGCCGCCAGCGCCTGCTGGTGGTCAGGGATGTAAAGCGGCTCACCACTGCGGATCACCTGACTCTGGATGCCCCACCCCGGTTCTGCCATGGGGATGGGGGAAAAATTCGTGACATCAAGCTGAGTACCCGCGAGCATCACGTATCCCGCCTGGATGAGTTGGATCTCGTCATCATAAAAGGAGATGATAAACGTCCAGGCATCCATCAATGTTTGCACATATTGATAGATAGTGCAATAGAGCTGGTCGAGGTCTCTCGTCCTCCCTAGCGCCAATGCCAACTCGTTGATGGCAACCTGTTGGGCCAACAGTCGCGCTTGCTGCTCCTCGGCACGCACCCGTGCGGTGATATCCTGTTTGATAACCGCATAGTTGGTGGTCTCACCAACAACATTTTTGAGGGGGAAAATTGTCGCTTCCTCGTGGTACAATTCCCCGTCCTTACGCCGGTTGATAAAGGTACCTTGCCAGGTATGACCGGCGGTAATGGTATCCCAGAGATTCTTGTAAAAGGCGTCGTCCTGTTGATCACTCTTTAGGATGCGGTGGTTCTGTCCCAACGCTTCGGCCACGGTGTAACCGGTGCTTCTCTCGAAATAGGGATTGGCGTAGCTGATATTGCCATCCAAGTCGGTGATGACCACGGTTACGGGGGTTTGCTCGATCACGGCACCCAAGCGTCTGATTTCTTCCTCCGCTTGCACCCGCGCGGTGATATCTAAGGCTATCCCGCCCAGCAATGGTGGCTGATCTGGACGCGGGATAAGGAACTTGTGAGTCTCGTAGTAACGTTCGCCACCATCCTTGTCAGGCAACCGGGTAGCTACCACTTGATAACCCTGGTCAAGAACCTCTTCATCTTCCGCCGCCATTTCCCGGGACATCTCTGGAGGCCAAACCTCAGCTGGAGTCTTCCCCAACGGCCGCTCCTTAAACCCAAATACTTCCTGGTAGTAGCTGTTGAGATATACGTAACGACTGGCGGCATCTTTGATAAAGACTGCTCCCGGGAAGCGATCCATAAAGGCCGCGAACCGCCCCTCACTCTCCCGGAGCGACTGCTCGGCCCGCACCTGGGCAGTGATGTCAATCACGTTACCCATAAAGTGCGCCGGCTTTCCCTCCTCGTCACGGATAAGGTTAGCATTGCTCAGCCCCCAAACTGTACGACCGTCCTGGTGTATAAAACGTTTCCGCATACGATAAGATTCGATCTCGCCACGTCCCAGCCTAGTTTGTTGCTTCATATTGGCGGGAACATCTTCCGGGTGGGTGATCTCTGCGATCTTCTTGCCACGCAACTCTTCCATGCTGTAACCGAGCATTTGAATGTAAGCCGAATTGGCTTGAGTGATACGAAAGTCCAACGACACCCTGACAATCCCCACTGCTGAAGCTTCATACATCGTGCGGAACTTGTCCTCGCTCTCCCGGAGCGCCCTCGTCACCCACCGGTTCCTGGCGATCTCTGCTTGTGATTTCTGGTTGACCCGCACGAGCTCGGCGTTCCGTTCCTGGGACTCTCTGGCTCTCTGCGCATACACTGCCCCCCTGTTCACCAGTTTCTCTATCGCTAATTCCCTCCGTTTGCGTTCCAGATAGCATATCGCCATCATGCTGAAGCCGCCATAGATAAAAGGTACGATATAGCTCGTCAGTTGAAAGCGTGCTCCTCTTATAAGAAGTAATTTCTGTAGGAACGAGAAACTACAGAGAAACAAGCCCCCCATCACAAAACGGGCAGCTAGCCAGAGTGCAAACGTAAATTTAGACGACATAGTTTCCTCTCCAATTCAATATCAGAATCACAAGACTGACGCCACATTCTGGGGTTCCCGACTTCCATGGTAAACATAATTGCATTATATGTCAGCTAGACAAGGTAACAAGCACACGCTGGGAAAGCCCTTATCACTAATCACCGTTCCCTCATCCCATTTGACTTTCGACTTTCGACTTTCGGCGGTATACTACCCAGTTGAAATTCAGATCAAGAGGTGAGGAACTATGCACATTCAGCACGTCGAGCAGAGTCACAACCAAGTTAGTTGGCAAGTCAACACTCAACTATTACCCATGCTCATAGGGATATCAGTGGCGTTAATCGTCAGCGTAACGTTATTGGCGCTGCTACCTAATCCCAACACTCTTCGCTGGATACTCTTAACCGGCGTGATACTGAGCACTCTTGCCGCCACATTCTACCTGGTCATTACCACGCCCTTATCAGAAGAGGGATTAGTAAAACGCACCCCTGAAGGCGGCACTGTGCAACGTGAGCAACGTTTCCTCCTAAAGGATAAGAGAGTTTTATTAGCGGCGCCTTTAGCGGAAGTCACGGCCTTTGGGGTAGAAGAGCGCACTTTTGAGCAGACCGGTGGCCGGCTGATCACCTTGGCCCGCCTCTGGATCCACCTGACCCGCGAAGAAGAGAGCGTAGCAGAATATCTAACCGGTTGGTTGGCCCCGGAGGCAATCCAAGAATTGGCCGCCAGCAGCGCCAAGGCCGCTCGCCGGCCCTTGAACGCATGACGTCTAACTGCCGGCATGATATAATTCGCCCCGTGGAGGTAAGCGATGGCGCAACAGAAGCTCTATCAGGCGGAAGGTATAGTACTAGGACGGCGCAATTACGGCGAGGCCGACCGCGTGATCATCTTCCTCACCGCCGCCGGACGTCTAGATCTGCTGGCCAAGGGAATACGTAAACCGCGCTCCCGCAAGGCGGGACATCTGGGGCTCTTCAGCCGGAGCAAGGTCCTTATCTCCCGAGTAACGAATTTTTGGGACATCATCAGCCAGGCGGAGGTTTTAGCGACCCGTCCTGGCATTCAAGAGGATTTCAAACGTGGCACCTATGCCCGCTACGTGGGGGAATTGGCGCTCCGCTTTTTCGAGCAGGAAGCCAATGAGACGCTCTACACGCTGGTTGACAGCACCTTAACTCTACTAGAAAATGCGGAGAAACCGGAGCGCGTCGTCTGTTGGTACGAGCAACACCTCTTGGCACTGGCCGGGTTCCGGCCGGAATGGCGGCACTGTGTGGGCCTCCGGGAAGGCCAGCAATGCCAGGTGGAGCTCCACCCGCGCCCTGACGACCAGCGACCTTACGGCAGCGCGCCAGAACAGGGCGGCGCGCTCTGTCCAGATTGTTTAGCCGCCGGACAACCAGCTGGGCTGGTTAG
>JAIOSN010000076.1 GCA_021107605.1 Anaerolineae bacterium
AATGATAATATGCCCGCAATAATAAATACTATACTCGCTACAATATACATATCTTTGTACCTCCACAGCTTAAGGTCTCTAAGGAGTCCACCGAATAGCTTGTGAGACATTCAAAACTAAGCTAGCCGTATCCCAAACAAATGGCGTCTGCGCTGCCATTCCAAATACATCCACTCCAAGCCCCATCACAGCACCGGAAGAAAGTTCATCCTGGGTATATGCAATCGCCGCCGGACCCCAATCCCAAGCCAACCCGGCTAGATCCGTAATGGTTCCCGCCCTCTGCGCGCCCTCTACAAATCGCCCTCCAACTCCAGCAGTTAGGGCATCCGCTACAAGACCTCCAATATCAAAAGCAGCTCCCACCCAATCGATGGCACTGAAATCAATACCATCAAAATGCTGGTACATTTTGTCAGCAAATATTGGGCCTCGAACAATAGTAGAAACCTCGCCTACGTCACGTTTAACTCCATAGGCAGCGATACCCGTATGACAGAAACCATTGGAAATCGCCGGAAACAAAGCCTGAAAGGTACTCCCGGGAAACTTGAGATAAAGACCTCCGTGCAAATCAACAAGTCGACTGCTAAATTCTGCCTTGCCTCTCGCGTAACCGCCCCCATAGTCACCAATAAAATCTATAGTGTCGCCGATTTCTGCTGCGCGTAACGTCTCTAGCCATCCCCATTTACCTTGAAATTCCCCACCTCCTTGGTAGAACTTTAATACTTCTTCCCAAGTCTCTACCCCGAAATATCCCCTAATTTGTTCTTCTGAGAGATATCCCGATGGATCCGTGTACTTGAGTGGATTGTTCAGCGTGTAGGCATACCGGTTCAGGCTCTGCGGGTCGCTGGGGTTGGGCACAATCGTATCCGCGCTGACAAACCGTCCCAACGCGGGATGGTAGTACCGCGCGTGGTAGTCATACAGCCCTAGGTCCGCCTTGAAGCGCTGATTTGTGACCGTCGCTGTACCGTACTGTGTTTCTCTTCATCGGCAGGGTCTGTCCGTTTACGACAATGTGGTCCACACCCCTCATAATCTCTTGATCAACGTTTCATATTTTGGTGAGCCTGGCAGAGGCCCCTCAAGCACTGCGTTAATGAACTCATCGGGGGGACAGTATCGGTGCTCTATCACGTAATGATAAAGCAAGTCCGGGGCTGCATAAATGTTACCTTGATAAACAACGCGGATTTCGGCAGATCCCAACCACACTTCTTTGTCATCTCGTTGTGCATATACTAGAAAAGGAGGAGACGGAGTACAAAACTCGCATACATGAAATCCCCTAGTTTGCCGTACATGGTTCAAACAAAATACAAACAACCGCTTTTTGAAATCCTCGGATGTTTCACCTTGAGAATAAGGATACTGTTTTGTAAGCCACCCAACACTCAATGTACCGAGAAATTGATATTCCCTTTTGTAAGGGTAGGGTGACAAGTCTCGTAAATACATTTTTTTACCTCATAGCAAAGAGTACAGACTCTTTGGAGTTTTGTGTGGCTGCCATTTCACATTTCCAGTATGGCCGGTCTAAGATACCCTGTGGTTCCCTCTGCTTCCTTATTGAAGGCCATAGTTGTTTGGCTCGTCAATGAGATTCGCGGCTTCCTCAAGCCGTCCGGCTGCCAACAGGGAGAGCCATCGTCGAACAAAACCTGTGAAAGCAGCTAGAGGAGAAACTGAAATCTCCAATACATTCTCGTTTCCTCCAGGTGCCCAAAAGACCTCTGAGATTAACTCTTCGGCTGTCTTTTTCGTCTCGTACTGCTCTGGTGCAATCTTGTATTTGTAGGAGATGTAGTTCAAGAAATCCCTTGCACCGGTCTTCCCCCCAGTTTGCGCTAGCACCTTCTGCGATCGGTACGCCAAACGGCAAGCGTCGACATACCTTCCTTCGAGTACAAGCAAGTCAGCCAATTGTCCGAGTGAACCCCCGATTCCCTTTTTGTGTTGGGCTTTCGCCCACAGCCGGTAACTGCGCAAATACAAACGACGCACTTGGTCAAGGCGACGCCAGTACCGATAGATACCCGCCGCTAGAGAGGTACAAATAGCCTCACCAGCCCAGTCATCAAGGCGAGTGTAAACCTCAAGGGACTCCTCGTATAGGGCCAACTTATCAGCTTTTCCGTTCTCAAGTTTTGCCAGGGCCATCAAGAAACCAGTATATTCCTTCCAGCGCTTCTCCACCTTGGCCTGCTCAGCAAACCGGCGTAGCTTGACGCACATTGATTGACGATCTTCAGGAGACTTGGCGAACACGCAGGCGGTCTGCGCCAGGGCAGACAGGATTCCAGTTCGTCCAGTGGCTTCAGCCCATGCCCACACCTCTGGAATGCCCTCGTCCGATCTGACATGGGGACCCATCCCTGGTGGGTTAGGTTGGGTATACTTGCGGATAAGTCTCTGCGCCTTGGCAAGCATCCGGCGTTGGTTGATCTTCCGCAACTCTACAGGTTTGTCATCCTTTCGTCTGTTCTCTTGTGGTGGCTCCCATCCTGGACCCTGCAAAAGCTCGGCGATGTTCGCCGGGTTTGGAGAATTGGGAGGCTGGGGAATAAACTTGTCGAGATCAAGATTGTCAACCTGCCAACTGTAGTTTGATAGGTCTTCGATTGTGTGACCTTGTCGCAAGAACCGATCAACAATTTCCCAAGCTTCATCAACCGTTTGGATCAAGGTGCGTCCTGGTTTCTCCATCGTGTCGAGATCTGCCACTTCGACACCTACCCACTCGTGACTTTCCCACCACAAGTGTGTACGGCGGCGACCTGACCACAACGAGAGCGTTGGTTCCCACCCAAACCCATATTCAATCCAAGCGGGCCCTTGAAGATCAAACCCCGTCGATTTTGCCCGCGTCAGCAAGATTTCTGACAGATTATCAAGGTCATCGATTCTCATAGTTTACGTTACCGATTGCTGCTGCCTAACAGTTGGCTTCACCCACGCTGAGCCGGTGCGGCGTGAGCACCTTCACTACCAAGCTACCTGAAATGCGCGTGGAGCAGTTGAAATCGCGCGAGATAGCCCAGGTGGGGGCAACTCATCGGTAGCCCGCTTCTTAAACTGCTGCTTCTACCAACTCTTCAGAAAAGTCCGATATATAAAGTACACGAGTATCGAATAACATAGCACCACTGTTTTTGATGCGTCTCAGCACATTGCAAGCATTCCGTTCCGTAGCATACACATCGCAGTAAGGTGCATAGGATACGTGAGCGAAATCCAGAAAATCGCTTGTGCCTGGCGACTGACCATGGATGTAATACTTGTAGAACAAGAACAGAGATCGAACATGGAGAGAGAGCAATCGGTCCGCTTTGAAGCTACTCGCATCGTTTTTGAAAGGTCTCAGGAAATCCATGAAGTGCCGCCCCAAGTAATCTACTGCGTTGCACCAGGCGAAGAACTCAGCGTCATCAGGTGTATACTCCTCGCCATTCTCAGGAGGAAAATTCTCCTTGAATTGCTCCAAACCCATAAAATTATCAAGACCGAACGCAAGATGATTGTCTCTGCTCTCGATAAACCGACTATCGCTAGCCAATCTGCCAAGAAGATCAGGATTGTCTTCATCTACCAGCATAGAAACCGGTAACCAGCGCATTTCCCACGTGTCTGGATAGCTCCTCAGTTCAGATTCGATGACCTGATCATACAAACAAGGTATCCAAACATTGTATCGCATCTCATAAAACAAAGAATCACAATCGCTGAAAGTCTGGGGCGCACGAGAGAGCTCAAAGAGAGTAAAATAGGATAGAGCCGCTACGTAATCGTTCGAGC
>JAIOSN010000051.1 GCA_021107605.1 Anaerolineae bacterium
CCCTTTCCGCTCACTTTGTCCGCAGTGGAGCTCGCTTATCTGGATGACGCGCGAGATCTTTGGCTAATGGAGGTTGGCGATAGCAGCGCGCGCCGGAAAATTACCACGCAGGGAAACATACGCTCATTTGCCTGGTCCCCTGATGGTCAAACCCTGGCGTACCTCGTGAACGGCGCAGTGTGGCTCTATGATATGCAAAACGGCCAACCCGTACGCCTGTGCCCCGGTTTGCCAGATGCAGACGTTGGGCTTCGCTTGTCCTGGTCGCCCCAACAACAGTACTTGGTGTTGAATCAGGGTACCAGCATGACCCAAAAGCTAGCCCTGATCAAAGTGGCCACCGGGCAGATCGTCAGAGAACTGACCGTGCTGGGCTATGTTTGGGGGCCAACTGAACGGAACTTGTTGATTGGCCGCCGGCACTATCTGCAGCAGCAGATCACATTGGAATCAAGTGATACGGTGGACTTGGCTATAGTTGCGGTGGATAATCGGTCATCAGCGCCCCAGATACTCTTAGAAGGGAGCGCTGAAGTACTTTACCACCCCACCGCTTGGTTGTCTACGGGAAAGATTCAATATAGTCGCCTAGATTGGAACGAAGCGGCACAGATCGGCGAGCAATCCTGGTGGGCCGCCTCTTGGCAGCACGGTGAACTGGGCGAGCCAGAGCGGCTAGTTATTCCTACATCTAAAGCTGACGTATCGATGCGGCAGCGTATCGTGGAACGATTACAGCTTCGGGATGCTGCTGCGGGTACTCTTTATTGGGACTGGTCTCCCGACCATACCAAGCTAGCCGTTGAAGCAGAAGCGGAGCCTGGGCAATTATATCTGCTGGCATGGGAATCCAATGCCGAGCCTGATTTTCTGGGCACCGGGCTAAAACCCAGCTGGCGGCCAGCACGCGAGGACTGAGGAGTTGCAGGGCAGCGTTTATACGGTCAAGTGTCCCCGTCGTCGTCATTCCTCAGTCAGCACGGATACCCACGCTGCGAGTGCCGTGGTCAGCGGTACGGCTAAGATCAACCCCGGGCTGCCGACCAGCGTGTGGACGAGTTCTAGTGCTAGCTGTGCTGGGGGAGGTCTATCACGCCTGAGTAGTAATGGCATGGTATAATAGACCGTTACGTAACCAAACATGACAGGTACTTGCGACCTGTCATGTTTTGGTTGTCTGGCAGCAAATACATCCAGGGAGAGGGGCGGGGTAGTGAGCAAATCCAGTCAGAGCATCCATGTGATAATAGCCGATGACCATCCAGTGGTACGGGAAGGTATTCGCGCGGTGTTGGAAAAGGTGGTGGATATGGAGGTTGTGGGAGAGGCCAGACTGGGCATCAGCGAGCATACCGTAGAGACGCATGTGGGGCAGATACTCTGTAAATTGGAGGTGTCCTCACGGACTGCAGTGGTTGTCTGGCTTTGGGAGCATTCTTTGGTGGTGGGGAAGAGTCGCGCTGGTGGAAATCAACCAGCAAAAGACGGTTGATTTCCAGGATTGACAGACTTAGCAGCAAAAGCTTATAATGCCAACTGTTAAAGGCTCGCTGGCTAGTCTGGTGAGCATATAGATCCCTATCCTAGAGGAGGCCTGAAAATGAGTAAGATCAAGTTTGTATCGGTGTTGGTGTGTTTGGCGTTGTTGTTGAGTGCTGTGCCGGGGGCGGTAATGGGTCAGGAGCCGCCGCCGGGGAATCCCTTGGAGGATGCTACCCCAGAAGAACTGGCCGCCCAGCTCATTCGTTGTACTGACATTGATGGCGAGCAGTACTGCTTCTGTGCCGGTTTCATCGACTTGCAGCCGGGGAGTGCTGAGTGGCAAAAGTGGTTGTTGGCAGCGCTCGCTGAGGGAGACTCCTCCGGCGATATGTCGCTCGCTTCATATCTTCAGATTCGGGCACGTCTATCACCTGAAGAGCTGCGTAAGATTGAAGAGGAGGAGCTGGCGACGGCCCGCGATGCAGTGGGAGGGATCAAGCTTGCTAACTATTTGGCCGAGCCGGGACAGATGCCTGAGGATTTCTTTAAGCGTTACTCCTCACTCGGCATAGCGGAAGGTTCCTCCCAGGCGGATGCGCTCCGTCAGGCGGCCCTCACTGGCGAACCGCTGGACCTTTCAGCGTTCCACATGCCTACCGCACTGGAAGCCCGGGAGGAAGCCTTTGTCCACGGTGAGGCAGTACCGGGTGAGGACGCTACGATCCAGGGAGACTTCCACATTCTGGACGCTCCGAACTCCCGGTACATCATCTACCCCTACTACCGCGAGCAAGTGAAAAACTACTATTGCGGGCCAGCCACAATGGAGTCGTTCGCTGACGCTGACGGGAATGATCATAATCAGTACTACTGGGCTGCCGTGCTCGGTACGGAGACACTTGGTTACACCTCTATCTGGAACCTTGTTCCTGCAATCAACAACCACACCAACTGGGGTTCTTCGTCTCACGGGGGTTCCTACGCCGTCGTCAGCGTCAGCGGCAAGGATCAGAACTGGTTCGTCGCCCAGCACGAGGAACGTATCGGCATCTACGGCGCGCCCATCGCTGAACATGTCAAGCTCTGGAAGACGTACTTTGACTACCTGAAGTACGATCATGGGGGGCACTACCAGACTGGACGCGGTTATAGTCAGAATACCGGCAAGATCGCCATCTTTGAACCTTACGACGAGCGTGACTGGTGTAATGATGGTTATTACACCGGGAAGCGGCAGTACGTTTCCTTCGGGGATATGTGGGGCGCCACGTACGTGCATCCACAGAAGAACTTCGGGCGATGAATACTCTAATGCGGCAATTCGGGATGAGGGCAGCTCTGGCTGCCCTCATCCCGATACTTGTTAGTAGTGCTTGCTCGTTCCAGCCCGCCGGCCCGGGGGGGGATCCCACTTCTTCCAGTCCTATCCTCTCTCCGACGGACAACCCCGTAACCATGACGCCCACGTCCTCCCCAACACGCTGTCCGACGGCCACCACAACTGTGGAGACGCTAATCGCTCCGCGTCCGACCCCCATTCCAGAGGTCGAAATTGTGGATAACCTCTGGGAATGGACGGTGGTCGCCGGGCCATCGGAGGAGATACAGGCCGGCTTCGACTACGACGGAGAAGTTCTCACTTGGAGAAGGTGGACGACGCCCGCGGGACAGAGTCAGACCCAGGTAGTGCAGCGCGAAGACGAGGTGTATGATTTGCATCAGGGCCCGCCGGGCTGGGAAGTGACCGGCCGGCGAGTCGACGAGGGGCGGATCGTGATCGTCGAATACGAGGAACTCCACGGCGACTACCACCTTTGGGTTTACGAGCTAGAAAGCGGCGAACGTACTCTACTGGAGGAGTGGGGAGGTGAACCAGAGCGACACCAAGTCCCTCTGATATCATTGGATGGAGATAGGCTGGCTTGGAGTACTACTCTTGATGACGGGCAATCGTGTATCTCCATCCGGGACCTGGCAGTGGGTACCCAGTTTAACGCCGTGTGCCGTCGGGCCGACTCTAACTCCGGTGTGGTGAGTATTCCATATCTGCGTTGGCCAGTGCTTACCTACCAGTTGATAGAGGTAGACACCGATTCCAGCTCTAATTGTGGGACTATCTACACTCTCCAGCTCCCTGATGGCCAACCCCAGCCTCACCAGGTGACAGAGTGCGATGGCTTCCGAGGGGCGGCCGACGAGACCGTTCTTGTCTGGACGGAAATGCCCGAGGATTGCGAATACACGGAGAGGGACTGGATGAGCGGATCGTGAGGCTGGGTGTCGCCAGCGCCGGATCGATGGCCGTCTGTGAGGGACGAGCATACTGGAAGTGGGAGGCGGAGCTGTCAGCTGGCATTCATCCGGGCGAGATCCGTTCGTGGGTACCAGGAGGGCCGGTGGAGGTGATCTACCGCTCTCCGGATGTGCAAGGGGAAAGTTCTTACGCCACTACACTACCTCGGTGCCATGGCTCTTGGGTGGCGATTGAGCGAATGGGGGGGCTAAACAACGCACCTGGCTCACCGCATACGATCCTCGTGGCGCAGAAACCCAAATGATGATTAGCTTAACAAAGTGCCCAGACAGGGCATAGTACGTGACGGTCACCAGCTATCACTGTAACCACTGGTGACCGTCTTTGTATTTATATTTGCAATTGAGGAGTTTGATGAATAAAGTCTTAAGATAGTCCTGCAAAGGTAGTGCTGGTATACTTGCGCCACTCTAATTCAAAAATAGCAGGAGGTTGGTTATGCTTAAGGGCCCGCGTTGTGGGGCCCCTAATTGTGTCAAAAATGGACCAGGCCATGTATGGAATGGAACAATCTATAGAATCCGGTGAGACCGAGTTTTGGTCATTTGTTTGAAAGGAGAACAGGTTATGTCGAAACACAAACTGATTATCGTTGTGAGTGTATGCGCCCTTTGCCTGGGACTCTGGGGAGTGGTTATCTTCAGGCCCCAGGTCTCTCTGGCCTCTCAAGGCCCCGAGGATGTGGCGCGCCAACAACTACCGGAAATTCTTCGTAAGGTTTCCAGGTTGGGCTGCGAAAAGTATGGTTTCAGGGATGAGAATGAACTGGAGTCCGCTGTGCTTGGCTTTCCCTACGAAGTATACACTCTATCTCCTCAAGCAGTACAAAGTTACAGAGCAGATCAATGCATGGCTGACTTGATCGTGCAAGAACAGAGGTGGGAATTCCCTGTCTTGGTGAATGGGGAAGCGAGAGGTTTGTTGACCGTAGCTCAGCAAGAAGGCCAATGGCGGGTGGTTGGATTTGGGGAACTGACTCTCAGTCGTAAGGTGGTAGATTTACAGGCAGGTTTCGCCAACGCCGAGGTCAATGGAGTTTCACCCTATTCCGTCAAATTGCTGAACGTATACCCAATCCAGGGTACGTTTGCTTTGATCGAATCGGAAAAGCAAGAGACACTCGTGTACCTGACCAGTTACCCGGGTCTCTTCGAGACCCTCGACCAGGCGCCCCTAGAAAGGCATTCACCGGAGGAACTGCTGCCACAAATCAGGGAGGCCCTCGCTACGCTGTCTGCGGGTCATAGCGAGGCGCGTCCCTAACCCGTGAGAAACTTAAACGGATGGACCGGCAAGCACTCTGTGCTAGTAGATTGCAGGGTGCTTTGCCGGTATGTTCCTGGTTATACTAAGGAGGGATGTATGAAGATCAAACTAACCTGGTTGTTGCTGGTGTGTCTATGCGGAGGGCTACTTTCAGGTTGCTCAAGCCCAGCGAGTCAACCCCTGGCGACCAATATGTCTTCAGCGACGGCCAGCCCGTTGCCTGGAACGGTGACCAGCCCCGCGAGTCAAGCCACGGCTACTCCCATAGCTACAGCCGATCCATACGTGGCGCTGCTCGAGAAATATCACTGGACGCCAGAAGGCGAGCCGGCGGTACAACCGGTGACGATTCGGCTCGTGGGGACCACCAACGAGCCGGGGTTCACCCTCTTCCTGGAGGCGTCGCAGGCCATCGGGCTGGATTTCACCCCCCGGGTGGGCCAGGAAGTGCAACAGCGCACCTATTTCCTGGGACACGAGCCTACCGTGCATAGCAAAATCTATGGATGTCTTCTCGTTGAGGAGCAACAGGTGATAGGCGCCTGTGTCTCTGTCGAAAGGCAACGGCCCGGCGTACATCCACTCTACGCCAGCATGGAAAGCCTGGTAATTCCCTCCATTACGCCTGGTGTAGATCTACTTGAGAAATTTGGTTGGGAGCCGCAGGGTGATTTTACCGCGCAAGCGGTGACGATCCCGCGGGCTGAAGACTTGAATCGTCCTGACGAGCCGTTCCGCCGCTATTTGGAGGCATCGGAGGCTTTGGGAGCCGGCAGGGATTTCACCCCTTGGGCAGGTCAAGAAGTGTATCTGCGTACCTATTTCCTGGGACACGAGCCTAACGCGAACCTCAAAGTCTATGGTCATCTTTTGTTTGATGGGCCGACAGCTATTGTGGGAGGGTGGGTATCTGTCGAGGGGCAAACCCCCGGCATACACCCACTCAATACCGACATAAAGAATCTGGTGTTATCGTCTCCTTCCACCACAGGAGCGACTGAAGGCTTTGCGTTTTACTTCCCCGCCCAGGAAATTGCCACTGCTGACATCCTAGAAATAGATCTTAACAACTTCGAACTTAGCGACCAACCTATTATATCCCTTGATGATATCGTCACTTACTCAAAAAACACGCATGAAATTGAGCTGGCCCCTGCGGCTTGTGAGAGAATCAGGTCTCTCGAGGTCCCCGTGCGAGGGGTACCTTTCGTAGCCTGTGTTGACCGTCAGCCTATTTATGGTGGTGCGTTTTGGGTGGGGTACTCTTCGGTGAGTTTCAACGGTATTGCAATTAATGTACTCTCCTGCGACCAGAGTCATCGCATCCGCATCCAACTTGGTTATCCCGAATCACCAGAGCTATTTGTGGGAGAAGATTACCGGGCTGATCGCAGGATATTGCAATCGTTGGCAGCGGTGGACAAATTGAAGTAACTGTCCTACTATTGTATCCAAGACCAATCAATCTTGTGTACAGTGGTAGATTCGTGGCAAAGCTAGTTGCGGAGAAAAGGCGAGGCCGCGGCGCTGACGGAGCGCGGGGTGCCAGTAACCAGGAGATTGCAGAGGTACTCTGCATCACCGAGGGCACGGTGAAACAACACGTGACCCACATCTACCGTAAGGTGAAGATAAAGACCAGGGCCGCCGCCGTCGCCTGGGCCTGGGAACACGGGGTAGTCAAGAAGTAGAATTGCCAGCGATAGACAGATCGGGGTGGGGTAGTATAACCCCGGTTATACCAAATACTGAAAAGATATAACCGGGGTTATATAGACACAGCCCTCCAAACAGGTTATACTCGCGAGTGGTGCCGGGTAGTCCGGTGACTATTATTCAATCAATCTAAGGAGGTTGACAATGAGTAAGATCAAGTTTGTATCGGTGTTCGTGTTGTTGGCGTTGTTGTTGAGTGCTGGTATCGGGGCGGCAATGAGCCAGAACTCGCCGCCAGTGCAAGACAATATGTGTGCTACCGTGGCCCAGCGGCCGCTGGATGCCGATTTTCAGCCCGGAGTGCAGGAGTTCATTGCAGACACCTATCTAGCCCACACGACGGAGTATCCCGACCCCAATGAGCCGGTTGAACTGTTGCGCCTCTACCTGGAAGGGCGACAATTGTTGCGGAAGGGGCGAGTAGAAGAAGCAGTAGAGATTTTTACTCAAGCGGTTACAGAATACCCTCAGTGCCGCCATGCCCATGCGGGGCTGGGGACAGCCCTTTGGCAGCGATATCAGAGCGCTCCGGTCGAGAGTACTCTGCGTTCTGCCGTCGAGGAGTTCGTACTGGCGGCGGAGATAGGGCTGGGGTACGGAAAAGTGCGCTATACCCACCGCATCGCTGAGAGCCTGGCCCAGTTGGGGGAGGCTAAGAAAATTGATGAGTTCTTCTTCCGTGCGCTGCAAGTAGGTGATCGCAGCTACCTCACCCACTTGCACTATGGCCAGGCTCTGGCTTGGCTGAACGATGATCGAGCCGAGAAGTGGTATCAGAAAGCTATCGGAATTCAGCCAGAAGGAAATTTTGACGCACAGGCCCACTACGCCGAGTGGCTGCTAGACCAAGGGCGAGAAGAGGATGTGCTACAATTGCTTGAAGCTCAACAATCTGCCTACTATCTGCGCTTCCTTCGAGGAGTGGCACTGGAACGCGTGGAACGAGTTGATGAGGCATCTCTCGATTATACCTACTCGGCCGATTTTACCAGAGACTTTCCTGTCCCGGCCAGGTATCGTATTGAGAGAAGTGA
>JAIOSN010000039.1 GCA_021107605.1 Anaerolineae bacterium
CGTTTGCGGCAGCGGTTGGCGCGCTGCGTTCGCAAAACCTAGTCCTTTTCCAAGTCAGACGCCTATCATAACTTGGCCCTGTCACTTACCACTCAATGTCATTAAGTTAAGCAACCAACCAGACCTCAGAGGTCTGCTGCGACCCTAGCCCGAAAGAGGTTTACCGCAAATACGCCGTTGTTTGCAGATAGGCAGCGCTACCAAAGACCTCTGAGGTCGTATCTTAATGACATTGACTTACCATTTAACCACCACCAAAAAATTTAGTATTAGGTTAAAAAGCTAATCTTCAATTCCTTGTGGTAAAAATCTCGGTTTTTTCAGTCAACTTTCAACCTGCAACTTTCAACCTGTAACTCGTACAGAGGCTAAAGCATGTGGCAACGAATCTGGGCCGTCATCCAAAAGGAATTTATCCAGACCTTTCGCGATAAGGGGACGATGATCATGCTCATCTCCATGCCGATGTTGCAGCTCTTTCTCTTCGGCTACGCGGTGGATATAAATGTCGACCATATCCCTCTGGTGGTCGCCGATCAGAGCATGGACGCCGCTAGCCAGGCTTACGTTAGTGCTATGGTGAACTCCGCTTACTTTGATGTGGTGAGGTACGTCACTCACGAGGATGCGGTCATTGAGGCCATTGACGCCGGACGAGCCAGTGCCGGGATTGTGATCCCCTCCAATTTCGCCGCACGCGTGGAGCGCGGCAACGCGCAGGTATTGTTCCTGATCGATGGTTCTGATCTCTTCACCGTCCAATCGGGCTACAACGCGGCCACCGCTATCGCTCAAAACCACTCCGCCGAGGTGTTGTTGCAAAAGATAACCCAATCCGGCTTGCCCATCAGTAGTACCTCCCCGCTGGAAGCCCGATTACGGATCCTCTACAATCCCGATATGAAGCAGATCTGGTTCGTGGTGCCCAACATCGCCGCCATGGTGATCCAGACGCAGAGCATTATCATGACAGCCGCCGCCGTGGTACGCGAGCGTGAAGCCGGCACCATGGAACAGATATTGGTAACGCCGATTCGGCCCCATGAATTATTGTTGGGGAAAATCGTCCCCAATATAATCATAGCCGGTGTCAATGTCCTCACCGTCATTGCCCTGGGCACATTCCTCTTTGGGGTACCTTTTCAGGGTAGTTTCTGGCTCTTCTTCGGACTGGCGCTCATCTATGTTTTTTCCGGATTGGGGCTAGGCTTGTTGATCTCAACCATCGCCACCGATCTAAAACAGACCCAAGAGATTGTGATGATGATGATGCTCTTGGGTGTAGTGCTCGGCGGTTTTATGTTTCCCCGCTCCTCCATGCCCCCTTTCCTCTACGCACTAGGTTATCTTTTCCCACTCAGCTATTTCATCCCTATCTCGCGCGGCATCATCAGCAAAGGTGTCGGGATCGGCTCACTCTGGGAACCGGTGGGCGAGTTGGTCGTCTACAGCATCTTGATCATGATTATCGCCACGCGCCTCTTCCGCCGGGGATTGGAATGAGGCCCGCGCTATGATGTGGAAAACATTCGCGGCCAGCATAAATCGCTTAGCTGCCATCACCCGCAAAGAGAGCTTGCAGATGTTGCGCGCTTGGCCCACGCTATTGATGATCATCTCCATGCCGGTGATCGAGCTCTTTCTCTTCGCCTACGTCGGAGAGGCGACCTTGGACCATCTAACTACGGTGGTCGCCGATCTGGAGAGAGGATCACATAGCCGGGCCTTCATCGCCGCGCTAGAAGCCTCCGGCTTCTTTGATATGGAGCTCTACGTGTCCGGAGAGGCCGAAGTATTGAGCGCGATTGATGACAGGCAGGCCCAAGTAGGGGTGGTGATTCCACCCAATTTTGGAACTCGCCTGGAAGAAGGGGCGGCGCAAGCCCTCATCATCATTGACGGCTCGGATTCCTACGTGGTACAATCCGCCTATAGCGCCGCAGGAGCCATCGCCCAACAGCACGGCATGGATTTATTGCTAAAACAGGCAGCGCGCCGGGGACTGCGTCAGTTGGACGATTTACCCATTGACACCTCGTTGCGCATTCTCTACAACCCCAACATCGACCAAGTTATCTTTCTTGTCCCTGGTCTGGCAGCGATGCTCCTACAACTGATCAGCGTCAACGTCACGGTGATGTCCGTAGTGCGCGAGCGCGAGTTGGGCACGCTGGAGCAACTGCTGGTCACGCCCACGCGCCCGTTAGAGTTGATCATCGGCAAGATGCTTCCTTCAGTGCTGCTAGTGACCGTGAATCTAGCCATTATTATCTTGTTGGGCGTTTACTGGTTCAAAGTACCCTTCCAAGGTTCGATCTGGCTCTTCGGCTGGCTCGCGCTCCTCTTCATCGTCTCCGGGTTGGGATTAGGACTGCTCCTCTCCACCGTTGCCCAGAACCAGAAACAAGCGCAGCAGATGACGTCCATGATTATGCTGTTAACTATGCTGCTGACCGGCCTTTTCTATCCACGCGCCTCCATGCCTAGAGCAGTGCAGCTGCTGGGCGGCCTGATCCCGACGACATACTTTATCCGCATCGCCAGAGGGATTGTGACCAAAGGGGTCGGCTTGAGCTTCCTCTGGTCGGATGTGGTGGCCCTGGTGATCTACGGTGTCATAGTCATCGTCGCGGCGGCCAAAACATTCAAAATACGGCTGGATTAAAA
>JAIOSN010000178.1 GCA_021107605.1 Anaerolineae bacterium
CATCTAAGACTGAAGAATACGACTTGGACCCTTGAATTTCGTCTTCCTTGGGAGTGATGGGATAGACTGGCCCCGGATAGTTACTCTGGATCAGGTTGTCCACAACCGTGTAACCGATTTTGCCTTTGGTGTTGGAGGCACCAATCACAGCAATCGATTTGGGGCTAAAAAGCCCGTCTAGAACTTCATACTTCACCTTAAACCTCCCACTTGTGAGCTAGTATCATTTTTGTGCCTGATAGCATTTACCATTGATTATACGGCGACTTAGCATTTGAGCTGAGGGGAAAATGTAATTTTCTCCTCAGCTCAAATGTCACTTTTTATCTCGGGTTTGTAAAACCTTATCAATGATGCCGTGTCCAACAGCTTCTGCGGCAGTCATGTAATAATCGCGATCCGTGAATTCTTCTATCTGCTTTGTATCCAAATCAGTATGCTGCTGCAGGAGGCCGTTGAGCAGCTCGCGCATACGTAAAATCTCTCTGGCCGCGATCTCAATATCGGTGGCTTGGCCGCGCACGCCGCCTAACGGTTGGTGCATGTGGATGGTGGCATGGGGCAGCGCGTACCGTCGTCCTGTTGTGCCGGCTGCTAAGAGGATGGTGGCCATACTGGCCGTCATGCCCACTGCGATAGTGGAGATCGGCGCGTGCAATAGCTGCAAGGTATCGTAAATCGCCAGCCCGGCGGAGATTTCACCACCGGGGGAGTTGATGTAGAGAGAGATTTCCTGCTCCGGATCCTCCCGATCCAAGAAGAGTAATTGCGCCACTATCAGGTTAGCCAGTTGTGCATTGATCGGCATCCCTAGAAAAATAATACGTTCTTTAAGTAAGAGCGAGAAAATATCATAGGCTCGCTCCCCACGACCGGTGCTTTCGATCACCATTGGAATTCCGCTCATATTCTCCTCCTAGCGACGCTTATAACTTACTCGGCTTCCGGTGCAACTGCCTCCGGCTCGGTTACTATTTCACTCTCTTCTGCGGTCTCTGCTTCAAGATCTAGTAAGCCCTGGGCTAAGAGCCGTAACTGCTCCAACACCTTGTTCCCATAAAGGGCATTGCGGATGTTATTGCCGAGCTCTGAATCGAAATTAAAGCCACTCAATAGCTCCGGATCTTCTATTCCTCTGGCCGCCATCGCCGTTTGGAACTCTGCCTGTACCTCTTCATCTGAGACTTTTACTGCGGTGATCTGGGCAAATTTATTGAGGGCTAGCCCCCGTTGAATGCGTAACTCCACCTCGGGACGCCAACCTTCACGCAAATCTGTTTCTGTCTCACTTTGCAGATTTTGGAACGTCTCCCATTTCATGCCGTAACCTTCGAAGCGCTCCTTGAGTTGTTCCTCCATTGTATCTAGCTCTTCTTTTACCATAACGGGCGGATAATGGATCTCGGCGCCGGCTACTAAGGCGTCAATCAGCTCGTCCGTGTACGCTTGCTCCGCCTCTTGCTCTTTATACTCCAGCATCTCCGCTTGGAGATTCTCTTGCAGCTCGACCAGAGATTCAAAGTTTCCTATGGTGCTGGCCAGCGCGTCATCTAACTCTGGCAATGTGCGCTCATAAACCTCAGCGACTTCCACTTCAAAGGAGATCTCTCTATTCTGCCATTTCTCCTCTTCAAAGTCCTCCGGCATGGTGAGCGTGAAACTCTTCTTTTCCCCGGCTTCTACACCTACCAGCGCGGCGCTGAAACCGGGTGCGATTTCGTCATCCGACTCACTCAACCGCAGAGAAAAATCGACGTCATCAATGAAGATGTCTTCAGCAGCTTCACCGTGGATGGTGACTATTTCTAGCTTATCTTCCAATTGGGCGGGACGCGCTACGGGTTCTAGGATCACGTTATCCTCGCGCATCTTCTCTAAGGCTTCAGTGAGCTCGGCTGCCGTCACCTCAACCGGTTTGGGATCTTGGCGTAAGTTCGCGTAATCCCCTAACTCAACCTCTGGGGACAGGGGGACGCGCAAGACGAAGGTGATAGGGGACAAGGTAAGATCCTCTAATTCGCCTGGGCGATAGGGTTGGATGTCAGCTTGCTCGAAAACATCCTCGGAGATTTTTTCCAGGAGCTCCTCGGCGGCTTCCTGCCAGATCGCTTCTTTGCCAAACTTGCGCTCAACAATACCCCGTGGCGCTCTCCCTTTGCGGAAGCCGGGAATGCTAATTTTCCGTCCGATTCTGCGCAATGCTTGTTGATAAGCCTCACGCTCAGCCTCTGGTTCAATGGTCACGGTTAACAGTGCTTCGTGTGTTGCTAGTAGTTCCTTTTTCAATTCAAACACGCTTACTTACCTCCTGTATATGTCAGAGCGATTATAGCAGGTTATAACTTAATGACCAGTAATTAAAAAGAGAGATTAGAGTGCTGTGTTGCGTATTGCGTAAAGCTTTTCCAAACGGAACACGCTATATGCAACCAGAAATTCAACCGCAATGAAATGCAGCCCTAGCATTCAATTATCTGCTAATTTTGACTAAATGAAAAGCGGGGTTACAATGATATAAAATAACTTTATCTGATAAATTCATCTAGTCCAGCCAGGAAAAATTATGCAAGAAACACGCCAACAAATTTTAGAGTTCCTTAGGCAACATGGGAAAGCGACGGCTCAAGAATTGAGCGGTAAATTTGATTTGACCAATGTGACGATTCGTCATCATCTGGAGATTCTGCGTGCGGAAGGATATATTACCGATCCCCAGGTGCAACATTGCAATCGACCAGGGCGTCCTTGTTACATTTATAGCCTTACCACGATGGCTGCCGATCTCTTCCCCAGCAATTATTGTGGGTTGGCGGAATCTCTGCTGGTGGCTTTGGAGTGCTTGGAGCCGGAGCAGCGGGGAGCGGTGTTCCAGGCGGCGGGCCGACATTTGGTTGCTGGGAGGGCTGTGTTACCTGAAGAACTGGCAGCGCGCTTGATGTATATCGGTGCCTATCTCCGCAAATTGGGCTTTGCCCCTCGTTGGGAAAGGGATGCTGCCGGTAGAGATCAGTTGCATATCTACAATTGTCCTTATGAACATGTGGCTTCTCAGCATCCAGAACTTTGCCAGTTGGATGAGGTCTTGTTGCGCGAGCTCACAGCAGCAAGGGTGGAACGTTTATCCGGCGCGGCGTATGAAGGGAGTCCCTGTATCTACCAGATTACGTGGCCGGGGGAAGAATAAATTTTGATTCTCCTGAGAAAAGGTAGCTCACCGCAAAGATGCTAAGAAAAAAGATTGCTCACCACGGAGACACGGAGGACACTGAGGTTAGCCATTAGCGGTTAGCGATTTGCTACAAGGACTAATCGCGATACGCTTCAATTAAGATTTCCGAAGTCTGATCGCCCTTAAAATCTGCGCGCCTTTGCGCCTGCGCGGTTAAATACTTAGTTTTTCCAGTGGGGCCAGAATTACTCCTCACAATGGCTCACCGGTCAAGTGTTGGTAGAGCGCATTGAATTCCTCATGGGAATAATAGTAGATCACCACGCGCCCGCCCCCCTTCTCGTTAGTGTGTAAATGCACGCGGGTGCCTAACGATTCCTGGAAGCGTTCCTCCAGGGCGCGAATCTCTGGTGGAGGGGAGGGTTTAGCTCGGGTTGGTTTTCTCTCACCGGCACGCCAGTGCTTTACCAACGCCTCTGTCTGACGTACCGTCAATTCCTCCTTTAGCACTACTTGCAAAGCCGCCGTTTGCTCTTCATCTCCCTCCAAGCCGAGTAATGCGCGTGCGTGTCCCTCGGTAAGATTGGCATTAAGCAGGGCCTCGCGGATTGCCGGGGCTGCGCCCAGAAGCCGTACCTTGTTCGCCACGGACGAGCGACTTTTCCCCACTCGGCGTGCTACTGCGGCTTGTGATAGCCCGAATTCTTCCATTAATTGCTGATATGCTTGCGCTTCTTCCAGAGCATTAAGATCCTCACGCTGGATATTCTCCACTAAGGCCAGCTCCAACATCTCGCGTGGAGCCACGTCTTTTACAATCACCGGCACCTGTGTCAAGCCGGCCAACCCGGCTGCTCGCCAGCGGCGCTCTCCTGCGATCAGCTGATAACCGCCGGCCGGGTCTTGTCTAACCACCAACGGTTGGAGGATCCCATGCGTTTGGATGGAGGCTGTTAATTCCAGTAGCTCCTGATCCTGCAGCGGGCCGCGCGGCTGGTGAGGATTGGGAACGATCTGGTCATGGGGTACTTCTTGGAGACCGGAGGCCGGTTTAACCTCTTCTTCTGGAATCAGCGATGCTAACCCTCGTCCTAATCCGCGTCTTGAACTCATGAATTTCCTCTCCTTTGCAATTACACTTGTCACCTTAGCTCTTCAAAGACCTCCGAGGTCTCCCAAGTCGCTAAGAACTCTGCCCGGGTTGCGTATAGCGTGTTCCGTTTTGAGAAGCTTTACGCCACATGCAACCAGAAATTTAACTGATAATGAAACGCACCCTTATGACACTGTCAAGGTAGTTTCAGCCTACCTCAATATAGAGGCGGAACAGATTGCGCCACTGCTGCGCAAACTCCTCGGCAGTTTGCCAACTTAGACCGTGCTCATCGCGGCGGGCTGGATCCACGAAGAGGTAGCCGCGCCCCGGCGTGAAGCCATAGAGGGTTTTAACATGCGCCCAACCGGTATAATGCCGACCCCGCCAGCTCCACAATTCGCCGATTATGACCATAGTAATCAGTTCAGTGTCTAAGTTGCGGCGCAACTGCTCTTCCGTCCCGCCCGTGGCCCAACGTGCCGGAATCTCCTGTTGGCGCAAATAATCCACCAGTCCCCACGGAAAGGTAGCCCGATTGGGGATACGTCGCACCACTGGATGTGGAATAGGGCGCGCTCTGAAGCGCGGGGTGCTCAACTC
>JAIOSN010000065.1 GCA_021107605.1 Anaerolineae bacterium
GACCTATCAAAATCAAACGTTTTACGTGCTCTCACGTAAGGATTTGATAGCCTCCAAACGCGCGGCTGGTAGAGCCGTTGATTTGGAAGATGTGAGGTTGTTGGAGTTGGGAAGCGAGTAAGAGTGTGGCGTGGAAGACAGCAGACGGTAGACAGTAGGCAGGGGGGCGGGCACAGTAATCAGTCAATGTCATTAAGTTAAGCCACTGACCAGACCTCAGAGGTCTAATGCGACCCTCTCCCGCAAGAAATTTACCGCAAATACGCCGTGGTTTGCCGCTAGGCCGCGCTACCAAAGACCTCGGAGGTCTTATCTTAATGACATTGAGTAATCAGTGACCAGGGATTAGGGAGAGGGGGTTTCTCTGCGTGCTAGCTCTGGATAGCTGATTTGCCATTTGCTGATTTGCCATTTGCCCATTTGCCATTTGCCCATTTGCCATTTGCACAATGGTAGCCAGTGGCTTCAACCACCGGGCGAACTCGGCGGGCACGCTTACTCAGGCTTCCACCAAACTGAAAGGTGAGTTCCGCTTTCGCAGCTCTCCAGGCGACCACCATCCACCATCATGCCCACAATGCGCAAATTGCGCGGGTACAGCGTTTCCTCGCCAGCCAGTCCACCATAATATTCTCGCATCTCATTGTGACAGGGGGTATTTAGGAAACGTTCTGCCTCTTGACATTCACACTCGCTCAACTGGACATCAATCTCCTCAACCGTAATCTGCACCCGGTCAGCCAGTTCCTCGATCGTAATCGTTACTTTTTGCGGATGGTTGCACAGCGCATAATTGAGCAATTCATCCAACACGTGAACAATTTTCTGCTTCTCATTTAACATAGTCTTATCCTTTCTCTAAATGTTCCTCACGCCAGCTTGACCACCAGCTGATGATGCTGATAAACAACGTCGCCGTCAGGCCACCGGCAAAGCCATTATTGTACAGATTCAAGCCGGCGTGCCAGGCGCCCGTGCGCATTACTAACAACAAATGTACCATGCCGGCGAAAACGCCCAGCACCGGCCCAAAGTGCCCGCTAAGCGGGGCCAACGTCGTAGCAAACAGAGCCGCCAGCAAGGGGCCAGCCTGCTCCGGTTCCCAGATCGTTAACCGGCTCCCCAGATAGACGCCGACCATAATCGGCGGAACGTTGAGGATATGTTTACCGAACGCGGCAAACCCGACCATTGTAAAGACACCGCCCAACGTCGGCCCATTGAACGTCCCACCGACCAGGAAAATGTATCCCCAACCCAGCAAGCCGACTAACCCCATATTGATCAACGTCGTCCCGGCGCCATACAACTCGACAAAATCGGTGGGGAGCGTTCCGGCCTCACGTACCAATGCGCGTAATTCGCCCGGCCCCCGCGTCAAGACCAAACCTACCACAAGCAAAGAGGTCACGTAGATCAGGAGAAACCCACCCAGCAGCGCGCTGTATTGCTCGGCCCAATGGAAAGATGGCGCGATCTCGAAATCTAACCCCGCCAACAACGCAGTCACGAACAGCCCCAGGAAGCCACACGTCAATCCCACGTTGTAGATGTTGAAGCCCTGGTGCAAGCGCAACATATACACAGCAACCGGGAACAGCACGAAGCCAACGGCCAGACCGAAGAGCGTACCAGGGATAATGCCCCAGGCAAACCCATACGCTATCTGCGTGACCAACGGCGCCAACGCCGTCCCAAACATCGCTACCAGTATGTATCTCTTGAAGGGATGCCGGGTCACGCGACTGAAGAGGACCACCCCCAGGATAATGGGCCAGATACTCCACCAGTTCTTACCAAAGAAACCGAAGCCCGCCATCGTGAAGGTGGCGGCGATAGTCGGCCCCGATAGACGCACGCCATTAAAGCGGGTTAACAGTAGCCCTGACAGCCCAACCAACCCCGCGTTCACGAAGGCCGCACTCAATCCGCCAATGGCAATGTAATCGCTGACCAGCATCCCGGGGCTTTGTGCAATCCGTAGCAACCCCGTCAGGATAGTTGCCGGTTCATACAGCACGCCACACGCGATCAGCACGAGCATATATCCGGCCAGCAGGATAAACCACTTCTGCTCTGTCAGCACCAGTGCATACGGACCATTGCGTTTAGCTGGTGGCTTCATAAAAACTCCTTTCGTGTTCTATATTTCAGACCTCCGAGGTCTATAGCTCTCACTCCATCGCCCGCAACGTCAAGGGGATGAGTGGTTCTCCCGGCCAGAGGATTGGCTCGGGGATAGGGTCATCAAACCAGACGCGGTAGAGCTCATCGAAGCTGCCGTTAGCGTACATAGAGGAGAGCGTCAGGTTGAGCAGGTCGCGGAAATCCGAATCGCCGCGCGGCAACACGTAAGCGACGGGCCGCGCGGTGAGCCGCTCATCGGTAAGATGAAAGCCTCCCACACGATAGAAAGGATCCAAGAGCAGCCGCCGCTCAGCTAGCAAGACTGCTACCGCTCCTCCTTGCAACGCCGCCACAGCAGTATCCAGATCTGGATAGGTATTGGGACTAAACGCGATGCCAATCTGTTGGGAGATAGCCGGTAATGCGGCTGCCCCAGCTGTCCCTTGGATGACTCCCACCGCTTGCCCGGCTAACGCTGCCAGAGACTCCACCGGCGCAGTCTCCGGAGAGAGAATACTCACGCCATCATCCAACAACGTATGAGTGAAGCCAACCTGCACTTCAGCTTCTGAGGTATGCACCCAACCGCCGATCAGCAGATCAAGCTCGCCGTTCTCCAATCTGGCCAGCGCGTCATCCTCCGCCGTCACCGGTATAAAAGTGACCGCCTGTCGAGTACCTAACCAACGCTCTACCATGCGCTCCAGCAACCAGACCTCGAAGCCGGTCGGCACGCCATCGTCGCGATCGGCGCTATAGGGCCAACGGTCAATGAAGTAACCCACTTCTACCACCCCGCGATTGCGGATTCCCGAGACCGTATCCACGTTACTCCGTTCACGCGGCGCACCGGCCAGAGTTGGCGTGGGGCGCGTCCCCGTACCCTGCGGGGTAGGCTTCGTGCTCCAAGAGGGGAGTGTGGGCAGCGTAGCCGAGGAGAACCATTGCACATAAAGCGACTCCCACGTTCCATCCGCTGCCATATCCCGGAAAGTCGCCGTGACCAGCTCCGCAAAGTAGGGATCGTTCTCCCGGTACATCAAGGCTACCGGCTCGTAGGTATACTGCCCCAAAATCTGAGTTCCGGCTACCATCCGGCGCGCGCGCTCCAGCCGGAGCCGCCGGTCGGCGTAAACATCCACTTGACGGGTGCGCAGCGCCTCCACCAGCTGGAAATAATCCCCGTAGGGCGCCGCCGTAAATTCTTCTGGCGCGGAGATCGCCAACTTTTCCAAGCCGGCAGCCCAATCCAGCCCCCCGACATTATGCCCGCCCACTTGCGCCGGGCCCAGGACTCCGGTATCGGGATAAGTGAGCAATGCCTCGCCGTCCATAAAATAAGGCAGGCTATAATCCGCCTCGTTCTCTGCCCCCTGTGTATGCACAATCCCGGCCAAGACGAAATCCACTTCCCCGTCCAGTAAGTGTTGTTGCGCCGTATCCGAGCGCACCTGCTGGAATTGCACCGCGCCGGGATCGCCCAACCAGCGACGGGCTAATTCTCGCGCCAGCTCAACCTCCAACCCGGCCAACATCCCATCTGCGGCCACGTAAGAGAACGGTTCCAGGTCATAGCGCACGCCAACGAGCAATTTACCGCGCTCCCGGATACGGGCAGCCGTCGACACCTCCGGCGGGAAAGGTTGCGGCGTGGGCGCGACGTAAATCTGCACCGCCGAGGTCATATCCCCATCTGAGGGAAAGAGCTTCATCAGATCAGCGCAACCGGTCAGCAATAAGGAACTTAATAAGAGCAAAACTATCAAAATACGGGGCATGACTGCTACTCCTCTCCACTAATTTCCACAGGGCCAAACACTACAACTCTACCACAAAGCAGCGAGGGAGCGAGGGAAATGAAAGTTACAAGTTAAAAGTTGCAAGTTGAAGGTTGGTAGAAAGCCTAGCCTCTAACAGCAGAGCGAGGCAGCGAAGAGACATCAGATAGTCAATTAGTCGTTAGTCGGGTAGTCGGCTGAAGCAAGGGAACTAACAAACGCGGAGTACCGCGTTATAATAGCCCACTCAAGTAGACGTGTTGAGGGCACCCTAGCTGGCTGGCGTGCTGCGAGCAGGGACTTGTCATCTGGGTGACGAAACCCTAAAGACACTAACGAGAAATAGAAAAGGAGCAACCCCATGTCCGACGTCTTTGGCATAGCCGACATCTTAGTATCTCACGCTGTACAAGCCCATGGAGATGAGATCGCCATCATAGCCTACTACGGTTCTTACGCTAAGGGGATGGCCTCTCCCACCTCCGATCTGGACATCTTCTACATCCCCAATTGCGGGAAGGCCAGTTCGCTCTGTAGTCAATTTATCATTGATGGTCGCCCCTACGATTTCTGGCCGGTATCATGGGAACTAGCAGAAGGCATTGCTAACGCTACCACCACTCGCCCCTGGGCGGTGGCCGCCTCGCTGATCGCTGATGCCAAAGTGCTCTATCAGCGTTCCCCGGCCGATTTGGAGCGCTTCCAGGCGTTGCAGACGTGCATCGCGGAGCTCACTCAACCGGAGGGCCGTCCAATTTTGGTGAAACAAGCATTGGTGGAATTCAAGCAGACGCTCTTCCAACTGGGACAGATACGGCTGGCAGTAGCGGCCGCGGATGTTGCGGGGACACGCTGGGCCAGCCATAAATTTATTGATAGCGCGGTCAACGCTCTGGCGCTGGTCAATCAACGCTATTTCGCCAAAGGCTGGGAAGTGCATCCAGCGCAGATAGCAGCCTTACCGCAGAGCATAGCCGGTTTCGTGGAGCTGGCGCGCAACATTCTCAGGCCATCTAGTGAAGAGAGTTTGCTGGCAGCCGCAGACCAGCTGGCGCAGGAGGTACGAGAAATCCTCTTGACGGCACAGAGTGAAATAGCTAAGCCGCTGCCCGCTTCAGCGGTATTTAAGGATTCCTACTTTTTTGTCTTGGAATATAAAAACAAAGTCCTGAAAGCTTGTGAACGCGAGAACACGCTGGCGGCTGAATTCGCCGCTTTCCGCTTGCAGGAAGAGCTCTGCCAGATGCTGAGCAAAGTCGAGCGTGGTTCTTACGGCACGGATTTCAATTTGTTGGGCGAATATACCGCAGCCTATGAAAAAGCTGGTTTCCCGGACTTGCTGGCGTCCGCGTCCCAGGGTGATCTTGCAGAGTTGGCGCAACAAGTGCAGCGTTTGGATGCCCAAATATGCGCTTGGTTCGCCGGACAGGCCATTGACCTTAATATCCTTGCCAGTGAGGAAGAATTGCGCTGCTTTTTGAATCGCAGGGATCCGGTGATAGTGGCCGAGTAATTTCTACTCAGGCGCTCCTGATTCTGTGTAACTAGGGGGTGAGTGATTTTTCATCATCCTTTGAAATGCCCTCGGCAGGATTTTACATGACAGAATACGTACTGTTGTACCCCCTCACAAATGGAGTACAATCACTCTATTATCAGGGGGGCTTTTAAATGAGGTGAGATCTCTATCCGTATGGCGTAGATCTTCTCAGAACGGAACACGCTACCAGAAATTCAACCGCAATGAAACGCCCCCTTATCATTTAGCCAGGGAGGAGAACCAATGGAATCATCAGAACAATACACGCATAAGCAAGTAACCAACGCTTGGTGTCTCTACGACTGGGGGAGCTCGGCTTTCTCTACCACCATTGAAGCCGCTGTGCTCCCGGTCTATTTTGGAGATATCGCTAAAGATATTTTAGCCAGCAATATGATCACCGCCTATTGGGGCTACGTGAACTCACTCGCCCTGCTGGTGGCTGCGCTACTGGCGCCGATCTTGGGCAGTGTCGCCGATTACACCGGCGGCAAGAAAAAACTTTTGAGCATCTTCGCGGCCGGCGGGATCGTAGCCACGGCCCTGATGGTCTTTGTCAATACTGGAGATTGGGTCTTGGCGTTGATCCTCTTTTTCTTCGGCACGGTGGGTTTGAGCGCCTCCTATATCTTCTATGATGCGCTACTCTCGCATATCACTACCGATGAGGAGCGCGACTACATCTCCGCCAAAGGCTACGCCTGGGGATATTTGGGCGGCGGGTTACTGCTGGCGCTCAACATCGCCATGATCTGGTTCATGCCGGAGAACAATTGGGGGACGCGGCTCTCCTTTGTCTCCGTCGCTATCTGGTGGGCGATCTTCACCCTCCCGCTGTTGCAGCGCGTGCCAGAACCGCCCGCCAATAAAACCGGCATTGAAGAAGGCGTCAAGCCGCTGGTGGCCGGGTTCCAACGGCTAGGACAGACCTTTATCGAAATTCGCCAATATCGCGAGCTCTTCAAGTTCTTGATCGCTTATTGGCTCTTCAATGATGGCATCGGCACCATCATCAAGATGGCTACCATCTATGGCCGAGAGATCGGCATCGACGCCTTAAACCTCGTGGGCGCGTTGCTGATGACACAATTCGTCGGCATTCCTTTCTCCCTGCTCTTCGGCAAGTTTAGCAAAAAGATAGGCACCAAAAAAGTGGTGATGATCGGGTTGGGCTGGTATGCGTTGATCGCGGTAGGCGGGTACTTTATGAGCACAGCCTGGCATTTCTGGGCTTTGGCCTTCTCGGTGGGCATGGTACAGGGCGGGACGCAAGCGCTCAGTCGCAGCCTCTACAGCCAGATGGCCCCGAAAGCCCAGAGCGCGGAGTTCTTCGGCTTCTATGATATTTCCAGCAAATTCTCCGGCATCGTGGGGCCGTTGCTCTTCGGCATTATCTCGCAGCTCATGGGGGAAAGCCGCCTCAGCATTGCCTCGCTGATCATCTTCTTTATCGGCGGGATCATCTTGTTGGCGCGGGTGGATGAGGACGAGGGCCGCCGTGTCGCCAGAGAGGTCAACGCGCGGCTGGCGGAAGCATAAACGAGTAAGGCAATCTATTAAGAGGCGGGGGTGCTTTTGCGCTCCCGCCTCTTTGCTAGGGAACGCCTAATTCTTCAGCACTGCCCGTACTCGCCCGCCCGTGGTTGAAGACCACGGGCTACGGAGCTACGCCCCATAAATGGGGCTAGCCGGCCTACACCTACTGAATTATGTTTCCGTAGGCCTACTGGCCGCTTGTCCACCTTCGTGTACAGGACCCAACCATAGCCAGCATCTCTGCCGACCACCTGCCTACTGTCTACCGTCTACCGTCTAC
>JAIOSN010000054.1 GCA_021107605.1 Anaerolineae bacterium
CAAAAGCACTACCGCGCCGTTCCACCGGGAAGCAGCGGGCGAAGAGCTCTTGCCAGGCGGTAGCCACGATCCCGGCGCCTAGCGCATGCCAGGCGTAGACCAGCAAGAAGAGCACCATGGTCAACTGAGGTGATTTTAACGCCAGGAGCGGGATAAAGGCGATGATCAGAAACGGCAATCGTTCCAAGAAGAAACCCAAATTGACGACCACCGGCTTTTTGCGAGGGAGTTGCTCCATAGCATTGGCCGTCAAGAGTTGTGGCAAGGCCCAACCAGCTTGGGCAATCACCGAGATCAGGCCAATGGGGAACGGGTTAGTAGTCAGTTTACTGATGAAGAGGGACATAACGGTGCTGGAAGAGGCAAAACTCACCCCAAACCAGAACGCGGTCCCATCCAACAAATTCACCCAGAAATTCCAACGGAAATTGCGTTGGGCTTCTGCCTTAACTTCTGCCTTGCTGCGGGCCGGGACCGGTTGGTCTAATTGCAATAGCCAGCGTAACATCCGCCATTCAACACGGGACTCGGTTCTCTCTTTGGTCATCGCACTCCTTAGTAAATAGATTCTATTGATAGCGTTCTAACAGGTTGTGACCGCTTGTCAAATATGCGGAAGATTATCAGGCTAAAGTCCAAAGTCCAAACTGCGAGCGCAGCCTGCGTTTATCTGCGTCCCATCCTTTTCCTCAGCAAAATCAAATGTATCTTGTGGTAGAATTGACCAGAGAGTAAATCCAACTCAACATCAAGAGTAACTAACGGAGAGTATGGGAAAACAACCACAAATTATAACCGACGATCTGGACGCGTTGTTACAAGTGCTGCCGGCAGATATCAAGCTCATACTGGAGAAAAATAACCGGCGCGATGATCTATTGGAAGTCATTTTGGATTTAGGGCGGGTCCCTACCGCGCGTTATACCGATGAAGAGTTGGTGTTGCGCGAAACGGAAGTGGCCCGCGCAGAGATCAATGACGTGGTAAAGCGCAGCGGTGAGTTTGACGCCGATAACCGCGCCGGCATAGCGCGGACACTGCACCGTATCGCGGCCATCCGCAACCGGCAAGGGGAGATCGTCGGCTTGACCTGCCGGATTGGGCGAGCCGTTTACGGCACTATCGAGATAATAGAAGATCTAATCACTGCGGGCCAGAGCGTCCTCCTCTTGGGCCGGCCGGCGGTCGGGAAGACCACCATGCTGCGCGAGGCAGCGCGGGTGCTGGCGGAGAGCAAACGGGTAGTGATCGTGGATACCTCCAATGAGATTGCCGGGGACGGCGATATTCCTCATCCAGCCATTGGACGGGCGCGGCGGATGCAGGTGGCAACGCCCAGCTTGCAGCATGAGGTGATGATTGAAGCCGTGGAGAATCACAACCCAGAAGTCATCATCATCGACGAGATTGGGCGGGAATTGGAAGCCCTGGCCGCGCGGACCATCGCCGAGCGCGGCGTGCAGCTCATCGCGACAGCGCACGGCAATACCCTGGAAAACTTACTGCTGAACCCCACCCTCTCCGACCTGGTGGGCGGCATAGAGAGCGTGACGCTCTCCGACGATGAGGCCCGCCGCCGGGGAACGCAGAAGACGGTGTTAGAACGCCGCGCCCCACCCACCTTCGATATTTTGATAGAGATCCAGGACCGCCAACAGCTATTGATACATGAAAACGTGGCGGAATCGGCGGATGCCCAGTTGCGCGGGCGGCAACCCCGCACCGAAGTGCGTTATCGTGACGCCACGGGTGAAATTAAAAGAGGTCAAGGGCCAAAGTCTGATGTCGCGGACCGGGACGAGGCTGTGCTGGAAAATCTCACCACTTCCTTTGTTCAGCAACGCGAACAGGAGTTCCGGGAGATCGCTATTTATCCCTACAGCGTAGCCCGCAACCGTTTACGTCAAACCGCCGAAAATTTGCGGGTGCCGGTCAGGATCGTCGATACGATATCCGAGGCCGAGGTGCTGCTCACCACCAAAAAACATTACCGGCAACGACCACAGGTGGTTACAGAGGCCGAAGAGCACCAAATCCCCACCTACGTATTGCGGGCCAACACGCGGGCACAGATCGAATCCTTTCTGGTTGATCTCTTCCGGTTGGGGGATGAGGATGAAGCGGCTTTTGCACGCGCCATGCGCGAAGCCGAGCTAGCGATCCGCCGGGTGAGTGAAAGTTGGGGCGCTATTGACCTGGCGCCACAAAACTCTTACATCCGGCGTTATCAACATAAGATGGCAGAGACGGCAGAGTTAAAGTCAGCCTCTTATGGCCATGAACCCTATCGACACGTGCGCATCACCAACGAGGGCTAAAAGATTTATGGAGCGAAAACGGAACAGAGGTTTGTTTATCACTTTGGAAGGGCCAGAAGGCAGCGGCAAGAGTACCCAGATCCCCGCGTTGGCAGCTTGGCTAGTAGCGCAGGGCCTGGAGGTAGTGCGGACGCGCGAGCCGGGCGGGACGCGCATTGGAGAAGAAATCCGCACGCTCTTGCACGACCCGGCGAATGTGGAGCTGGCCCCACTGACAGAGATCCTCCTCTACTCCGCTTCCCGCGCCCAACACGTCGCGGAGGTGATCCGCCCGGCCCTGGAAGCCGGCCAGATCGTGCTCTGCGACCGTTACTTCGACAGCACCTACGCCTATCAAGGCTACGGGCGCGGCCTAGATCTCCCCGTTTTGCGGGAGATCACGCAGTTTGCTACCGGCGGCTTGACGCCCGACTTGACTTGCTACCTGGACATCAAACCAGAGCTGGGCTTGCGCCGGCGCAAACAGGGCGGCGAGGAGATGAACCGTCTGGATCGGGAAACGCTGGACTTCCACCGGCGCGTGCGCGCCGGCTACGTGGAACTGGCAGCGGAGGAACCAGAGCGCTGGGTCACGGTGGACGCGGCCCAGTCGATTGAGCAGGTGCGACTGGAACTGCGAGCCATTTTAGAGCGTCGGCTCCTCACGCTACATGCTTGTGATAATTAGTCTACTGAGAAAAGCCCAGCATTTCATCACGGAGGCACGGAGGGCACAGAGGTTTTGAAACTCAACCTCCCCCAAAACTCGCTTTCTCTCAGTATCCTCGGTGTCTCTCTGTGGTGAAAACTACCCCGAAATATTGAGATGATACAATTTCTAGGACTATCGCAGAATTCTCTAGAGGTATAGATGAAAGAGCCATTCAATTGGGACACGGTAACGTTGCGGCTAAATACACCGCTTCACAAATACCACCAATACCAGGGAAAAACCAACAATTGCGGGCCTACCAGTCTAGCCATCGTAGCCAACGCAATCTGGGGACAAACACGGTTACAAGGCCCTCGCGTAGCGCAAGAGTTGAGCACCCCGCGCTTCAGAGCGCGCCCTATTCCACATCCAGTGGTGCGACGTATCCCCAATTGGGCTACTTTTCCGTGGGGACTGGTGGATTATTTGCGCCAACAGGAGATTCCGGCACGTTGGGCCACGGGCAGTGTCTCTTCCTCGCCGGCGGTCTGCAGCCGCTCGTACAGAGTCGGGTGGAGCCTGCCGTATTTGGCGCGGCGAGCCCCGGCTTCCGCCCGTTCCACGGCCGCCACGTCGTTCACCACGCTGCCGTCATCCAGGTCTACCAGCAGGTGAAAGTCCCTGCGGGCGGTTCGGTCAAAAATGGTGAAAGCCATAAACTGCCGCCCCAGCAGGGGATACTCGCGTCGGTGTCGGTGGGCGACGAGCAAGTCGTCGAGAGGGACGCTCTCGCGCTTGGCAATGTACCGTAGCGCGATGCGAGCCTGGGCCTCAAGCACTGGCGGGGACAGCGGCGAATCGAACGGGCTCGCGGGAAGAAGTGAAGGCGTGGGCAGTGGCGAAGTGAACGGCGCACCAGCCGCCGGCCTGGATGCCACGACGCCGACTAGCGCCAGCAGCGCGAACAGTGCTATACCGAATAGACAGACCTTGAATGAACATTTCTTGAGCAATGGCTTCCTCCTTGGTTACTACTCAGCCATCTTCAGGCAGATTGTGAGAATAGCTCCTTTAGGACGCAGATAAACGCTGATTTTCTATTTTATCTGCGAAAATCTGCGCGAATCTGCGTCCGCTCTTGAATTTTGCAGTCCACACGGGCATCAATGCCCGGGCTACGTAGCGACGCCGGCTCAAGCCGGCTAGCCCCGTTCACGGGAGCGCGGGGCACTGTAGCCGAGGTTTCCATACCTCGCTCAACTAACGCGATTTGGAAATCGCAGCTACGGCAACCGCCCCCGAGGACACGCCCCGATTGGGTAATCTTGAACTGGTTATAGCGGCACATTCCGAAACACTATTAGGGACACGCCCACAAAAAAGAGACCCAGGGCTAAGCGCAACAAGCCGGTTTTGCGCACGCTAGGGTGGTAAATGTAGCGCTGTTTATGGGATAAACGAAAGTTAATCCCGCGTTTGGGACAGATGCCAGTGATACATTCAAATATCCCGTTTACAATGCCGATACTGTTGCTCCAGTAGCAGAAGAGCATGAAAGGCTGCATCCAGGGGGTAGTGTTGATGAGTAAGACAGCACTAACAACTGGCACTGTCA
>JAIOSN010000140.1 GCA_021107605.1 Anaerolineae bacterium
GACTAGATGATATACGTCACATTATAACGAAATTTAACTCCTAGTCAAACTTGACGTATGTTGATTTATTGATAGAATGTTCCACTGTATATGGTCTGACACCTTCTTAAACCGAGTAATTTCACAGGCCAGTAAAATATCTCCCGGGAGGTGCATTAAAGGCGATCGCTAAGTGAATGGAGGAAGTAGGTTGGTAAGGTGCTTGTAGCATACAAAGTTTGTGTCAAATTTAGGAGGAGGAGAAAGATGCGTAAGCGTTTGTTGATTTTGGCGGTACTTGTAGCATTGGTTATTTTACCCGCTTGTGGCGGTTCGGGGAGTAAGGAAGCTCTTAGAATCGCTATTTTGGCCCCGTTGAGCGGTGATGTAGCCACTTTTGGCGAGTCCACCCGTGATGGCGTCCTATTAGCCATCAAAGAGCGGAATGCTGCGGGCGGTGTGTTGGGTCGTCAAATTGAGACGATAGTGGAAGATAGTCAATGCAACCCGGAAGCGGCCGTGAGCGCTGCTAACAAGGTTATTGATCAGGATGGCGTGAACTACATTATCGGTGAGGTTTGCTCCAGTGCTTCAATTCCCCTCTCTGAGGTGGTGATGGCTAAAGGGATTTTCCAGATTTCCCCGACCTCCACCAACCCCAGCGTCACCGTCGCTGAAGACGGTACCACCAAGTCCAGGGTCTTCCGGGCTTGTTTCATTGACCCCTTCCAGGGGACGGTAGCCGCCAAGTTCGCCCGGGAGCAGGTGGGTGTGCAGACGGCCGCTGTTCTCTTGGACCAGGGCAATGACTACGTGCGTGGGCTGGCGGAATTTTTCAAAGAGGCTTTCGAGGCGAATGGTGGCGAAGTGGTGGTATGGGAAACCTACACCGCTGAAGACCAGGATTTCTCCGCGATTCTCACCAAAGTTAAGGCTGCTAACCCCGATATGCTCTATCTACCTGATTACTACTCCACCGTCAACTTGATCGGTGCGCAGGCGAAGGAGAAGGGCATTGAGGCCATCATGATGGGCGGCGACGGTTGGGATTCTCCCGACTTGGATACGTCTGCGGTAGAAGGTGGCTACTTCACCAACCACTACTCGGTAGATGACCCGCGTCCTGAAGTGCAGAACTTTGTGAAGCTGTACAAGGAAGAATATGGCGCGGTTCCGGATGCGTTGGCGACGCTGGCTTATGATGCCGCGATCATTCTGATGGACGCCATTGAAGAAACCGGGAAGGATGATCCAGCAGCTGTAGCGAAAACTCTGGAAGGGATGACCTTTGATCTAGTCTCCGGGAGCATCTCCTATGATGCGAAGCACAATCCTGTGAAATCCGCAGCGATTTTGCAGGTAGAAGATGGCAAGATAATCTTTGTTGACAGCATCGCTCCGTAACGGATTTGTTTCCCCAGTATAGTATAGCGAGGGCTGGGGCTGCGCTAGTCGCGCCCCAGCCCTTTAGTTATTTTGGTGTTGCAACTATACCGGCGGTGACGTTATGTCTCTGTTGAAACTAGTCAGTTGCACGCTTCTTTGGGAGGGCGGATAGATATGGGAAAATCAGCAAGAGAGTTGGCGCGTGCGGCGCGCGTTGATATCGCATTGGATCGCCGTGATGGCGTAGTGCTCAATCGTCTGGCGCAAGGGCTGTTCGCTCTGTTGGGATTAGGGGTGGTGTATGTGCTGGCGCAGGCGTTTGCAGAAAGCCCCGCTATTTTTGTGCAGCAGATGTTGAATGGATTGCAACTAGGATTTATCTACGCGCTGATTGCCCTGGGTTACACGATGATCTACGGGATCGTCAAATTGATCAACTTTGCCCATGGTGATGTTTTTATGGTCGGCGCGTTCACCAGCTTCTACGTTATCTCCGGGTTAGATTTGCACCGTTGGCCGGCCTGGTTGTGGGCGGGCTTGCCGGAGGGAGTAGTTATTTTAATTGGTACAATCACGGTGATCTTGCTATCTATGGTTGTTTCAGCCTTTCTGGCTATGGCGATGGAACGCTTTGCTTATCGCCCTTTGCGCAGTAAACCGCGCATCGCCGCATTGATCACAGCTGTCGGTATCTCCTTTTTCTTAGAATACTTCGGTGCGTTGCCTTTTGTCTATAGTAATAACTATATCACTTATACGCGTCCCTTTGAGGTGACTGTTTACAATGCTGGTTCCATCTCCCCCTGGGCTATTGGGGGAGCATGGGGCTTGTTCCTCTTATCTCTGGTGGGCTATCTTTTCTTGAAGTGGCTTTCACGTCAAGGTGATTTGCGTGCTCAATCCTGGATCAGACACCCATTGTTACAGTTGGGTCTCTTGTTAGGCGGGTTTTTCTCGGCGGTCTTGACTCTGGCCGGCGTGCAAATCGAAACGGGCGGTGAGATTTGGGATCTCTCCGCTTCCAACGTCACATTGGTGATTATGGGTAGCTCCATAATTCTCCAGGTGATTTTGCAATACGTGGTTAATCGGACTAAATTGGGCAAGGCCATGCGCGCGGCGGCTTATGATAAAGACGCGGCGCGGTTAATGGGCATCAATGTGGATCGCGTGATCGCGGCCACCTTCGCGCTAGGCGGCGGTCTGGCCGGAGCCGGCGGCGTGTTGTACGCCACCGCCTTCAAACAGGTCCACCATCTGATGGGCATTATCCCCGGTCTGAAAGCTTTTGTGGCTGCGGTAGTGGGCGGAATCGGAAGTATCCCCGGTGCGTTAGTTGGCTCGCTCATTATGGGACAAACTGAGGTGTTAGCCGCGGGCTTTATCTCCACGCCCATGCGTGATGCGATAGCGTTTTCTTTGTTGATTGTGGTGTTGCTCGTTTGGCCGCAGGGTCTCTTCGGTGAGCCGCCTGGCGAGAAGGTATAGAGGAGGAGACTCAAGATGCTAAACCGACTTAAAAGCTCAACCGGCTACTTTGTTTTGGGTAGCTTGGCGATCTTCCTGGTGGTACAGATCCTATTGAGTACGGAGATATTGAATAACTTTTGGCGCGGCATTATCTTCTGGGGCGCCGCTATCACGATGGTCACGTTGGGCTTGAACTTGATCTTTGGTTTCAACGGCCAGTTCTCGTTGGGACAATATGGCTTTTACGCCATCGGGGCTTATGGCGCTGCCGATGTGACTTACCGCTGGGTGCATGATGACCCTTCGGGCATAGTGGTGGTGCTCTCGGGGATCTTGCTCTCTCTGCTGCTCTACGCGCTGGTATCGACTTTCTTGCGCCGTTTCCATGGCATTACCGTGATGACCAAGTTTTCCGCTTATCTGCTGGTCACTATTTTGGCTTTTTGGCTGGCGGTGCAGCTACTCCTGCCGGTGCTTGGCCCCGTGACGGGAACTCTCTTGGGGGCCTTACCGGAGGTGGTCTCTCAGCAGATCGTCTTCTTTATCGCCTTAGTCGGTGGCGCAGGTTTAGCCGGAATTACCAGCTTCCTCTTTGGTATCCCGGTGTTGGAGCTTGGTTCTGACTATTTCGGCATTGCTACCCTAGGATTCACGATCATCATCAAGGTGCTGTTGGATAATACGGATACGATTCTCCCCTTCCCAGAGATGAAAGGGGCGCGGGGGATGATCGGGATTCCCCAGTGGACTACTTGGCCCTGGGTTTTTGGGACCTTCATGTTCGTGGTAATGGTGATGCGCAATCTATTACACTCCAGCAGCGGGCGCACGATTTTAGCGGTGCGCGAGGATGAGCGTGCGGCAGAGTTGGTGGGCATTGACGTGAACTGGGCCAAGATTCTGCCTTTTGTGATGGGTAGCATCTTCGCCGGCTTGGCGGGCGGTATTCGGGCGCACGATATGGCTTTCTTGCACCCACAATCCTTTAACTTTATCCAATCCTTCAACCCCTTGATCATCGTGGTTTTCGGTGGATTAGGCAGTATGACGGGAACTATCTTGACCGGTTTTATCTGGATTTTCTTATTGGAGGGTTTGTTGCGTCTCTATCTGCCGCCGGGCTTTGAGACTTGGCGGTTCGTCGTTTATCCGCTAATTTTGTTGCTGATGATGTTATTACGCCCGGAGGGGCTATTTGAAAAATACGAGTTGCCCTTCTTGCGACGTCCACTCTTACCCTTGCGCAAAAAAGTGACCCCAAAAGAGTTGGAGGAGGTGGCTTGATGAAAGGACGACCTAAAGGACTTGCGCCAGAAGTTGAAGCGCGACCAGCGGTATTGAAGGTTAGAGGTCTGACACAGTTCTTCGGTAACTTGCGGGCGGTGTATGATTTTAATCTCACGTTACACGAGGGTGAGTTGGTCGGTTTAATTGGTCCCAACGGGGCTGGTAAAACCACTGTCTTCAATCTTATTACCGGAGTTTATCATCCTACCGAGGGTAGTATTCATTTCCAGGGTGTGGACTTAGTCGGTTTGCCCTCATATGAGATCATCCAGATGGGGATTGCGCGCACCTTTCAGAATATCCGTCTCTTCTCCGATCTGACCGTATTGGATAATGTCTTGATTGCTTATCATCCCCACGCCGGTTACAGTTTACTAGATTCCTTCTTGCGCAATAAGCGTTTCCAGCAGAAGGAAGCGGAGATGATGGCCCAGGCCCAGGATTTCTTGGCCATCTTTGGGTTGGATCAGCGGCAGAATGATATTGCAGGTAGTTTACCTTATGGGTTGCAGCGCCGGCTGGAAATTGCGCGGGCCTTGGCGACGCGTCCCCAACTATTGATTTTAGATGAGCCGGCGGCCGGGATGAACCCGCAGGAGATCGACCAGTTGATGGAGCTGATTCATTTTATTCGTGATCGCTTTAATTTGACTATCTTGTTAGTTGAACACCGGATGAGATTGGTGATGAACATCTGTGAATGGATGACGGTAGTGGATTTTGGCGAGGTTATAGCTCGCGGGCAACCTGCTGAAGTGCAGAATAATGGCCAGGTGATAGAAGCTTATCTGGGCCGTCAGACCGTGGATCTGAAATAGGGGGCGGTATGTCAATTTTAGAAATCAAAGATCTCTATGTGTCTTATGGCGCGATTCGTGCTTTACATGGAATTTCTTTTCACGTGGACGAAGGTGAAATTGTCACGTTGATCGGGGCGAACGGCGCAGGGAAATCTACCACGTTGCGAACCATCTCCGGTTTGCTGCGGCCCGATCGCGGGGAGATTTTCTACGATGGTGAGGAGATCACCCGGTTGGGAGGCGATGTTATTGTGCGTCGAGGGGTGATCCAGGTACCAGAGGGCCGGCGCATCTTTGCTCCGCTGACGGTACGTGAGAATCTAGAAATGGGAGCCTTCACGCGCACCGATAAAAATGAAGTACAGGAGAGTTTGGAATGGGTCTTTGAGCTCTTTCCGCGTCTTGAAGAGCGGCTAGAACAGACGGGAGGCACTTTATCCGGTGGCGAGCAACAGATGTTGGCGGTAGCCCGTGCTCTTATGGCGAAACCGCGCTTGCTCTTGATGGATGAGCCTTCCATGGGCTTGGCGCCTATCCTGGTTGAGGAGATCTTCGAGGTCATTGAGGAGATCAACGAGCAAGGTGTGACCATTCTCTTGGTGGAGCAGAACGCGCAAATGGCTTTCTCCATCGCCCATCGTGGTTACGTGTTGGAGACTGGCTCGGTCCAGTTGGAGGGGCCGGCTGCGGAATTAGCCCGTAATCCCCAGGTGCGGGAAGCATATTTGGGTGGCGGCTAAACTTGCAACTGGTTTAGATACCTATTTCGATTTATTTCTGGACGGCGGGGTGATTTAGAATCCTCACCGTCCAGTTTGTTATAGGGTAAATTTGTTTGCAGCCAAATTCTGAGTTATACTGAATACCTTTCCAGTATCTAGTATTTGCTAATATGAGGGGAGTGTAAGGATGAAGCTGAAACAGAACTATCTTTTGTTGTTATTGGTAATTATTCTTTTGTTGCTCACTGCGTTGGCCTGCAACTTATTCAGCCCGGCGCCTCCTACGGAAACCCTAGAATCTGAGGTCGGAGATGCCACTGCCACCACCTCTCCGTTGGTTGGAGAGGTGGAACCGACGCCTTCCTTATCTCCTGCGCCCACCGATACCCCGGTCCCCGATGCTGCCGGTCCCGGAGGGTGTACTCTCAACGGCGTATACGTGGCTGATGTGACAATCCCGTATGACTCTGAATTTCCCCCCGGTGCCGCTTTTAACAAAGTATGGCGCGTGCGTAACTCTGGCACCTGTACTTGGGAAGCGGGCACGCAGTTGATCTTCGTCTCTGGCGCGTCGCTGGGAGGACCGGCGGCGATGGATGTGGCGGCTGTAGCTCCCGATACCAACACCGATATTGGTGTGGACTTGGCGGCTCCGGTTGCGCCTGGAACCTATCGCTCCACTTGGCAACTTCAAAGTCCGGAAGGAGTGCGCTTTGGCAGTCAAATTTATGTTCAGATCATCGTGCCGGAGCCGGTCACGGAGACCTCCACGCCGACCACGGAACCTACCGTGACACCAACGGAGGAGGTCTCGGTGGCCTTGCCCGACCTGGTTATCACTCATCTGGAAGTGGATACCTCTGATCCGCGCCAGAATGTCCCGCTGCATATCGTCGCCACGCTGCGCAACCAGGGTGGGAGCGTCGCTGAGAATTTCCACTGGGCTTGGCGGGTCTGCACCCATGCGGGTTGCGAATATACTGAAGCGCCTGGCTCCTTCACGCTGGTACCGGGTGAAGAAATTGTCGCTCAATTGGAATATCTCTTTGGCGGCTATGCTACCTATACCACTGAGGCCTGGGTGGATTCCCGCGAGGAGGTTGTGGAGAGCGACGAGGCTAACAACATCCGTCAGTTGCAGTTCACTGTACACGCGGCTCCAGCAACAGAGGCCACGCTGCATTATGTGAGCTCGAGGAGTGGCAATTTGAGCTCTGGCGGTCGGAGCAGTGACATCAAAATTGGCATCGCGCCGGCCGGTAACGGCATCCGCGCCTTCTTGGACTTTGATCTGTCGGAACTGGACGGGTTGAGAGATTCCTCCACTATCCAAGCAGCTACGCTTGACCTGAGCAATTATTCAGGTGACTGTTTCGAGTTTTTGCATCCGTTTCTGGTGCAGCATGTGAATTACGGTAGTCAGCGCGACTACCCGGCAGATTACAGCTCGGCGCCATTGGACACGTTGCTCAGCGCCAGTTCTGCGAGTGGCATCAACTCCCCGGTAGACATCAGAGGTTTTGTGCGGGCCTTCGTTCATGGGAACGGTGCGGCGCATCTGCAACTACGCCTGCAACTGGATGGCGATGATGCCGGGAGTGCATACTCCTGTCTGATGACCTGGCCTGACCCGGTGTTGAACATCACGTACCAACCGTAGAGCGGTCATCTCCGCAGAGCACGAGACATTATTGAGTAGCTGCAAAATCCATTTCGCGCCCTTGAATTCTATTGAAGTTAGCTCTATAATGAAAGTAGTCGACAATTCCTGTGGGGATGAGCAATACTCGCGGGGTTGCCTAGCTGGTGGGAATCCAGGACAACGACCAACGTCATAACCAATCAGAGTAACGCCCGCTCGCCATGCTATGGAGCGGGCGTTTTGTGTTGGTGAAAATTTTTGCTTTTGTAGCAGGGCCAGCTGTTTAATCTACATAATCTGTGGATGAAATCTTGATTTCACTACATAAAACTAGTTTTCCGCTAAGACGCCAAGGAAAAAGATTGTTCACCACTGAGACATGGAGGGCACAGAGTTTTTATTTTTTCTTCGTGTTCTCCGTGTCCCTGTGGTGAAATCCTTGGTTTTTTCAGCGGAGTCACCTGTTTAATCTGTGGATGAAATCTTAAAATTCCGGTGAAATTGGTTGTAGGCAGAGGTGCTACTATGAAAAGGTATCTGAGGGTGATGTTGACCGTAGCAATCGCTATGTTGGCCGTTTTGGAAGTCGCTAGTTCGGATCCGCTAGCTCACGTGCCGCCGGCGGGAGTGCAGCTTACCGGCCCCACGGTTGGAGAGAGTCACACCGGCTACACCTTCACCGCGACCGTCAGCCCGCTCACCGCCACCTTACCGTTCACTTATAGCTGGGAAGCTACTTCTCAGGAACAGACTGTGCATACTGAGGCCGGGGTGACAGACACGGTACATCTCGCATGGCCCCTGACCCGCACCGTAACCATCACCGTCACGGCGATCAACGTCGGCGGGGCGGTCAGTGATACGCACGTTATCCTTATCAATCCGCTCTCCCGGCTCTATCTGCCTCTGGTTCTGCGGCAATACTCGTCTGGCCCCATTATCTTATCCTTCACCGCTAATGTGACCGAGGCTGACCCCGGGGAGAGCATCACCTTGACGTGGCACTCCTGCGGGGCCATCAGCGCGACCCTCTACCACCTGCTTCCTTCTGGGCAGTTTGGATCGTTCTGGGATGTAGCTCCGACCGGTTCAATGGGTTACGACATCCCTTCAACCACCCGCAACTATGAGCGGTTTAGCCTCTTCGTCC
>JAIOSN010000239.1 GCA_021107605.1 Anaerolineae bacterium
AACATCTTTTCTCAGTGTTCTCGGTGTCTCTCTGTGGCGAGCTATCTTTTTTTCTTAGCGCCTTAGCGTCTTTGCGGTGAAATAACTCATTTCAGAGGAGTCACAGTTAAATAGTTTCTCCAAACATTTTTTCTCAGTGTTCTCGGTGTCTCCGTGGTGAGCTAACTTATTTCAAAAGAAGGAGTACGAATGAAAAATTTGAAGCTACATGGTATTTTCCCCGCGTTGGCGACAGCCTACCGGGAGGATGAGAGTATAGACGAGGAGCAATTCCGCTTGTTGATCCGGCGGTTGTTCCCCACGGTGGATGGTTTTGTGGTCAATGGCACTACGGGGGATTTCCCGCTGCTGACGCACGCCGAACGCCGCCGCGCTGTGGAAATTGTGGGCGAGGAAGCACAGGGCGAGAAGCTGGTTATCGCCGGCACCGGCGCTATCGCCACACGCGAGGCCATCACGTTGACCCGCGCCGCACAGGAGGCCGGGGCTGATGCCGCGCTGGTGGTCGCGCCGTATTATCTGCGCCCTTCGGCGGCTGGATTACAAGAGCACTTCTCCGCCATCGCCGCCGCCGTCCCAGAGTTACCGCTGCTCCTCTACAATTTTCCGCAATTGGTCGGCCAACCGATCCCCGTAGACGTCATCCGCGCGCTCCATGCCGCACACACCAACATCATCGGGATGAAAGATACCTCTGGCGACTTGATCTACATGCTCGCCGTGTTGGAGCAGCTGCCGGCTGACTTTAACGTCCTGGTGGGACAGGGCACCGTGGTGCTCCCCGCGTTGGCGGCGGGCGCCGTAGGCGCGGTGCTGGCGTGCGCCAATCTCATCCCCCAACAGTGGCAGCAACTACTCCGCGCGTTAGACCGGGGCGAGTTCGTCAAAGCCCGCACCATCCAATACCAGGCCCAACAAATCTCGCGGCTGGTGGGAAAAGGCGGCAGCCTCACCGTGCGCGCCGGCTTGGAGATGTTGGGATTACCCATCGGCCCACCACGTCGCCCGTTGACGTTTGAGGGCGCGCTGACCGGAGCGGATTTGGCTCAGTTACGCGCGCTACTATCGGCATGAGATTCTCCGCGCAAATTCGAGCCGCGGTATTGCTCTTGGGGATTCTCCTAACAGCCTGCTCCGCCGCCACGCCAACCATGCTACTTCCCACATCCACCGCTAAACCCGCGTCGCCGCCCCCTCAACCCACGCTTCCACTCACCGCCACTCCACAGCCTAACCGTTTGATCTTATGCACACGGGAACCGGCTGCCGTCAATCCTTTCGCGCCCTCGCAGGCAGGGGATGATCTCCTCGCGCTCTTCTACGAGCCGGCCGCGGAGCGCGTAAACTACCAGTGGGAAGCCAGATTGCTGGCGCGGATACCGTCGTTCGCTAACGGCGACGCTCTCACGCAGACGGCCCAGGCGCCGCCTGGCGGACGTTACACCGACGCGAGCGGCGCGCTTTTGAGCAACGATAGCGACGCTCCCCTGACACTCCCGCAATTATCCGTCACCTTCACGTTAAGCAGAGAACTGCGCTGGTCCGATGGGGAGCCGCTCACGGCAAAGGATGCGCTCCTGGGTTATCATCTGGCTCAAGAACCGGAGGCGCGCGGCCCGTGGCGCGAGTTGGCGAAACGCACAGCCCGCTTTGAGGCTGTGGATGAGTACACTCTCCGTTGGGTGGGTGTGCCAGGTTACCTCAGCCCAGAGTATCCGGGTTTTCTCTTCCCACCGCAGCCGGCGCATCGCTGGCAAAATCAAGGACTTACGGAGGTCTTGGCAGAACGCACCCCACCCGGTACCGGCCCCTTTACGGTGACATCCTGGACACCCGGTAAAGGGGCGAGGTTGCTGCCCAATCCGCACTACTCTGGCCCGCAACCCCGGCTGGAAGAGATAATCATCCGCTTCCCCCAACTTGCTCTCTCCGCGTGGCCTGATCTGCTCAGTTCCGGTGACTGCGACCTCATTTTGCCAGATCCGGCGCGTGAGATCACCCGACAACAGTGGTCTACGCTGCTGGCCGAGGGCGAAGCCTTGCTCTGGGCTAATCCCGGCCCCGATCCCACCTTCTTGCGGCTGGATTTCAACGTGTCGCCTGCTGACGAGCACGTCACCCCGCTGGCTGAGGAGTTAGTTCGCCGCGCATTAGCGTACTGCATTGATCGGGGGGGATTGGCCGCGGCGCAGCCCGATCTCGCGCTCTTGCCCGCCGAGAGCTTCCTGCCGCCCAGCCATCCCGCCTTCGCCGGCTCGGATTTGCGACACGCTCACGCCCTGGGCCAGGATATGCTCGCCGCCGCCGGTTGGCGTGACGAGGATGGCGACGGAATCCGCGAATCCCACGATGTGGACGGTCTCCCCAATGGCGAACCGTTGAGCCTGACGCTCACGCTCGCGCCGCAATACATCGTCCCGGCGGCCCACATCGCGGCGGATCTGGAGGCGTGCGGCATAGGCATCCATCCGCGTCCCACCGAGGCCCAGGAGCTCTACCGCGCCGCACCTTCCAGCCCGCTCTTCGGGCGCACCTTCGAGCTAGCTCTCTACGGCTGGTGGGCGGACGTGCCGCAGGTCTGCGGCGCATGGCTTTCTGACCGCATTCCCACAGCGGAGAATACGTGGTTGGGGGAAAATTTCAGCGGTTACGCCTCTGAGGAGTACGACGCCGCCTGCCAACGAGCACTGGAAGCCGTTGAGGCGGAGGAGCAATACATCGCCCTGCGCGAGGCGCAGCAGCTCCTGGCGCAAGAGCTCCCCACGCTCTTCTTGACCTGGCGTCCTTTCTGGTTCGCCGCCCGCACAGAAATACAAGGGCTGCGACCAGACGAATCCAATCGCCCCGCTATCTGGAACATCGAGGAGGTGAAAATAGGGAGTAGGGAGTAAAGCTGTGTCGTCATGCAAGCAACCAAGTAGAATTGTGTGGGAGGTGTGAGAAAATGTTAAAAACTATTTCACATAGTCGAACTGATGAAAGTGCAGAGTCAAAGGCGCGTTGGTTTCAATCTCTATCGCTGGAAGAACGCATGGATATGCTCTGTTTTTTCACTGATTTAATCCTCACCAATAATCCTAAAATAGGAGAAAAGAAAAATGCTCAGCCGACTTGGGGAAGTTTTCAAGTCCTTTCAAAAACATCAAGTTAAATATCTGATCATCGGTGGTATAGCCGCGGTGTTGCATGGTGTTCCTCGCGCTACGTTTGATTTGGATATCTTGATTGAAGCCACCGAAGATAACGCGGCACGGTTACTTACAGCGATGGTAGAAGCACAGCTTGGAACAGCAACCTTGATTGATGCGGAAGGATTGTTGACAAAGGAAATCACCATCTTTCAAGACCGTGTTCGGATTGACGTTCAAACAAAGACTCCTGGAATCGAGTTTGAGATGGCCTGGCAACATCGAGAAATAATGACCTATCAAAATCAAACGTTTTACGTGCTCTCACGTAAGGATTTGATAGCCTCCAAACGCGCGGCTGGTAGAGCCGTTGATTTGGAAGATGTGCGGTTGTTGGAGTTGGGAAGCGAGTAAGAGTGTGGCGTGGAAGACAGTAGACGGTAGACAGTAGGCAGGGGGGGGGGCAGAGGCGCGGGCACAGTAATCAGTGACCAGGGATTAGGGAGAGGGGGTTTCTCTGCGTGCTAGCTCTGGATAGCTGATTTGCCATTTGCTG
>JAIOSN010000170.1 GCA_021107605.1 Anaerolineae bacterium
CTCCGTGGTGAGACCCCTTTTTTCGGGGGAGCCATACTTGGGATTGATAGTAGCCAGCATCTATTTCTGTAACGGACCGGAGAGCGTTTTTGTTACACTGTTATAAACGGACAAGTCTAAGATAAACGCAGAGGCGCAAAGAAAATTACCACAGAGTTTAGTATTTTTGAAGTAAAAGTGACTCCTCTTGAAAAAAGCTTTTCTAACCGCAAAGAACGCCAAGAGCGCAAAGTTTTTCAAAGTCTACCGGCAAATTGTTTATGTTTTGGCTGAGATTTCGCAAGATTCTCAACCTTTCCCTTAGTTTTTTCGGGTCTCTGGGACTGGGCGTGGTGAGTGCCACACGACGTGAATTTTTCACCACAGATTACACGGATTGCACTGATTTTTTACTTTTTTCCGTGCTAATCCGTGTAATCCGTGGTTAATTTTAACTTGACCACACGAATTCCCAAAGAGCCATTTTTTCTTGGCGTTCTTTGCGCCCTTGGCGGTTCAAGTAGTTTTTTCAATTGCGCTTAATCTATCCCCACGCCGAACTGTGCTTCCTCTGACCAGCGTCCCGGATTTCCCGCGCCATCCTCGGCCCGCACGGCCCAGCGGTACAAAGGCCCACAGGAAACGGGGACGGATAGTTGCGTTCCGGTAAGCGGCCCCCAGATCTGCGGCTGCGTTGCCCTGCTGAAGGTGATTACCCTCAGTTGCACGTAATACCCAGAGATGCCGGAGGGGTCACTGACCGGATTCCAGGAGAGGATGGTGGAGGAGCGGCAGGAGAGCACGACGCCATCTACCGGCGCGACAGGGACCGGGGCCGGGGGCGGCTGTGTGTCAGGTATGGGGGAAGATGTGGGAGTTGCCGTTAGTGTAGGTGTATGGGTGGGGGCGGACGTGGGTGTAGCGGTGTCTGTGGGTGTCTGAGAGGGGGATGGTGTAGGAGTAGGCGTGGCGGTGGGTGCCGGCATTGGTGTGCTAGTAGGTACTGGCGTAATGGTGGGCGTGAGAGTAGAGGTCGGGGGCAGAGATAGAGACGTGACGGTGGGCGTGTCGGTCGGCATCATGGATGGGGTAGGGGGCGGTGTGTTTGGGGGAATGGTGAAAACGCCCTGGTGCAGAAGAAGTAGAAAAGTTAACGTAGCGGCGATGGCCAGCAGGACGAGTGTGCCGCCCCCTAAGCCCACCAACCACCAGAAGATTGTGCTCCGGTGGACACCTGGCCCGCGGATGTTCTTGAGCGCCCCGCCGCGACCCGGCGACCCGCTGCCTGATCCACCGGGGGGAGATGTTTCTGGGGGCGGGAGTCGCTGGAGGCGCGAGAGAAACTGTGTGTACAGGGTGGGCGGCGGGAAAACCGGGGCCAGGACTGCCAGAAGTTGGGGGAGGGCCAGCAGGTCACGGCGTTTTTTCTGGCAGGCGGGGCAAACCGCGATATGGTCTTGGACCCGTTTGCGCCCGGCGCGGTCCAACTCGCCGTCCATGTAGATGGAAAGCAGTTCATCCAATTCATGGCAGGCCAGCCGTCCTTCTTCCATCAGCACCTGGAGTCCATAGAGGTCACGGAAACGTGACCGGGCGCGGTTCAGTGTGACGCGCACGTTGTCGAGCGAGATGCTCAATACAACCGCGATCTCCCGGTAAGAAAGCCCATCGAATTCACGCAAGATGAGAATCTGCCGGTAGGTCTCCGGAAGTTTGTGGAGCGTGCGCCATACGGCGGCGCGCACCTCCGACAGGCGCGCCTGATGTTCGGGATCGCCCTCGCGCCGCTGGTCGGTAGGCTCTGACGCGGTCGCTGCGCCGCCGTCCCAGTCGGGCAACGGCGCCTCGTAGTGATAGCGGCGCAGTGCATCCAGCGCCAGGTTGCTGGCGATACGGTAGACCCACGCCTTGAAATTGTAGGGCGGCCCCAGGCGACCCAGATTTTGGTGGGCACGGATAAATGCCTCCTGGGCCAGGTCCTCGGCCCAGGTACGCTCGCCCACCATGCGGTAGAGATAGCCAAAGATACGACCCTCGTAGCGGGTGAAGAGTTCTGCGAAGGCAGCTTTGTTACCTCGGCGGGCCTGATGCACCAATTGCTCATCGGACGGTTGCATGTACTTGGGTTACTCCTGTAACGATTTGATGGTCATAAATGTTACGGTGGGGCAATGGCGGGATGAGGAATTAACTAAAGCAGAGCGTTACCGCTCAAGTAGCAACAGCAGAGTGCGACTACCTTTGTTTATCCATTGTACATCGTTTTTCCTTTTGATACCAGAGGGAGGGATCGAGAATTGAGATTGGAGCACTGGCGAGCTAGCGTGACTTCTCGCTTTTTCCGCTTTATCGCGCTCTCGTTCCGTATCTTGACAAATTAGGACTCGCGTTATATAATTAGGTACACCTAAAGAATACTGATGTGTAGTTTCAGGAGGACTATATAATGTCTGAAGCGTCACCGGCCTCACTCAGCGAAAGTATGCAAATGTATTTGGTCACCATCGCCCGCTTGCGGGAGGGGGAGCAGCCAGTGCCGCTCTCGCAACTGGCAGATGATCTCTCCATCTCCCCGGTCTCAGCCAATGAAATGTGCCGTAAATTGCAGGATCACGGGCTGGTGGTTTACCGGCCATACAAAGGAGCGTCACTCACGGCGGAAGGAGAACGACGGGCCTGCTATATCCTGCGCCGCCACCGGCTCTGGGAGGTCTTTCTAGTGGATAAGCTGGGTTTCGATTACGACCAGGCCCACGAGGCCGCCTGCCAACTGGAGCACGCCACGTTCGAGTTGCTTGCTGACCAACTCGACGTTTTTCTGGAACACCCTGTGGTCAACCCGCGCGGGGAGCCAATTCCCCGAACTGATGGCAGTCTTGCGGAACGCGCATTGCTCCCGCTGGCAAAACTCTCGGCTGGACAGCGGGGTCACGTGGTTCGCTGCGATGTGAACGAGGCTGCGCGCGCTTTCCTGGCCGAACGGGGGCTGCGGCCAGGAGCACGCTTTACGGTGATGGCAACGGCGGAGGAGAGCTTGTTGGTGCGAGTCGGAGGAGGGCATATTTCACTGGCGCGGTCGCTAGGTGAAAATGTAAAGGTGGAGTTGGCTGAGAAGAGTAAACTTGCAGCAGGCGAGCTGCAACAATCAATTTTAGAGGAGGAAATAAAGATGGCAGAGATCAAAAATAGGCAGATACCGTTACATAAGTTAAAAGTTGGGCAGCGCGGCGTCATCGTGCATGTGGGTGGCAAGGGGCCGGTCAAACGGCGCATGTTGGATATGGGGCTG
>JAIOSN010000041.1 GCA_021107605.1 Anaerolineae bacterium
CGTAGCGCAAAGCGTGGACGGCGACGCGACCACCTTTGCCTGGGACTGGGCCTCCGGCGTCCCAGAGCTGCTGCGTCAGGGAAAAACCCGTTACCTGGTAGGTCACGACACGCTGGGTTGGCACGATGGCAACACCTGGACTTACTCCTTGCCCGACGCGCTCGGCTCCGTGCGGCAGACCGTGGACGCCGCAGGCGCGGTGGTCAATGCACGGGAGTGGACGCCGTTTGGCGTGGCGGTCGGCGAGTCAACGGCGGGGTTGGGGTACACGGGCGAGTGGTGGGACGCGGACGTGGGCTTGGAGTATCTGCGCGCGCGGTGGTATCAGCCGGGGACGGGGCGGTTTACACAGGTTGATCCCCAAATCGGAATTCCTTATCAGCCACATACTATGGTTCAAGAGTATGCCTATGGTAGAGAAAATCCACTAACTTGGGTAGATCCTTCTGGAATGATAGAACAGTGGTGGGAGGACATGTTAAGAAATCCGCACTGGCGGAGTGTCTTTTTCGATTCGGCCAAACGACATAACCAGCAACACATCACCAACCTTGACGATCAGTCATTTGCATCTGTTATGGCTTCCATTGTTTTGATAGAAGGCGGGAATATTGGCGGCGCCTCCGGTGGGTTGAAAGGCAAAATCGGAGAGTTCGTGGGCCCTTTGCCAGAAGATATCAGAATTCCTCTGGTGAGTACGGTTAAATGGGGTGAGATACTATGCAATGTCATAGTACGAGAGATACTTGCCAAGTTTTTAGAGCATCCCCCGAAGTATCAAACTGAGGGGCTGAGCAATATCAACCCCCACGTAATTGATGAAGCCCGCCAATACGGCATCGACATCTACAAATTCCCCCTAGTTCAATTCAATGTTGAGGATCCCTACCATAGACCTGACGGCTCCTTTGATCGGTCACAGTATTGGCAGGGACAAGAGCAATGGGTGGAGTACCTGGCCGCCAGTTTTGAGGTAGTCCAAAAACGTGCGCAAGAATTGGGCGTTGATATCAGCAAGAACAACAATGAGGATGGTTGGGCTGAGAGCATCAGGGCCTTTGCACAGTGGCACGACAGAGGGATTGTGGAAGCCTTCGGCGTTGAAGGAAACTGGTACGACGAGGAAGAACTAGCTATAGATCCGGATGACGCTTGGGGCACCAAGCAAATAGCAGCCCAAGACAGCGCCACCAGATACTACCAGAGAGTCACCAGCCATTGGCGGGCAGCCTTGACAGGCCTGACCGAGTAGCTTCGCAAGACCAATGCAAAGGAGCTGATAATGCATGGATTGAAGTGTAGATCAATACAGTTTTTCTTCATAGCGGTGGTCACTGTCTGGTTCATGGGGTGCTCTGCGTTGCGACCAGCTGTTCCAGATCGGGATGCTGACGGAGTGGCCGATCTGTCTGGCATCCTGGTCGTAGAGTGTATTGTTGATTCTGAGGGGAGGGTGTGCGCGCTTGATCTTCCCCCGGAATCTCAAGTTCGCGTGGTTACAGCGGATTGTGAAGGAAACTGTCTTGCGCCTTCCCTTTCCTCTAGCGGTCAGAAAATCATATTCACCCAAGTTTCATCCGCAGGGACAGACATTTGGCAGATAGATGCAGCTGGCCGCGCCTTGCGACCGCTCATACAAGGTGAGACGATTGATAGAAATCCGGTATGGTCGCCGGATGCATCCTGGATAGCGTATCGGGTTCTGGAAGACCCCTACACACTAGACACGCCATCCGGCCACACACTTCAGGCGTATCGGCATTCCTCTCTCCACGTTGCCAGACCTGACGGCACGGACGAGGGCAGACTGACATCGCGGGAAGGTTATGTGTACGCCTTTGATTGGGCACCAGACGGCAACCAGATTGTAATCAGTGTGCGTCTGGAGGACGTGAACCAGGATGGTATCATGGATCGGAAGGATCGAGTGCGTCTTTATACCGTCAATCTCGCCACCCGCGACGTACGGTCTGTCTTGAACGATGTGAATCCAGGACTTTCGATGCACGAGCCGTCCTGGTCTCCTGATGGCGACCACATTGCCTACATTGAGGGACATGGTGACACCACATCCTACGGTGACCTGGTTGTCGTAAGGGCAAACGATAGCTCTGAGGTGGCTCGATTAGACATCAGTCCAGGGGCTGCATACAGTTGGTCGCCTGATGGCAAAAAGATAGCTTACGTCGGATATCCAGACACGGTTAGCCGCGTGGGTTATGTTGACATGTTCGTCTTCAATCTGTCAACTCAGAATGAGACACGTCTCACCGATACTAGCTTGTATACCGTGTTTGGCTCTTACGAATTCAATGGGATCATCCTTGATGATCCCGTGTGGTCGCCTGACGGAGGCTATCTGGCGTTTGTCTGGAAAAAGGGCGGGAAAAGCTATGTAGTCGTTGCCAGTGCGGACGGCTCATGGCTTTCCCGCCTCGTCGAACTGGGGACTGGATATTATCATCTCTCTACGTGGGGACGGTAACAGGCATCCACCTGCCAGTACAATGCGGTGGGCAACCGCACCGCGCTGACGGACACCACCGGTATCCATGTCTACGAGTACGACGCCGCCAACCGTTTGACCAGTGTGGATGGTGTGGCGTATACCTGGGATGACCGGGGCAACCTGCTCAATGACGGCGCGTTCACTTATGCGTATAACTCTGCCGGGCAGCTGGTGCATGTCATCAGTGGTACTGCGATAGTGAAATACACGTACAACGCGGCGGGCCTGCGCGTAACGCAATCCGTGGATGGCGACGCAACCACCTTTGCCTGGGACTGGGCCGCCCCTGCGGCAGGCTCAGGGCAGGCTCCCGTCCCAGAGTTGCTGCGCCAGGGAAAAACCCGTTACTTGGTGGGTCACGACACCCTAGGCTGGCACAACTGGAAAGGGTGGACTTACTCTCTACCCGACGCTTTAGGTTCCGGGCGGCAGACCGTGGACGCCGCGGGCGCGGTGACGAGCAGCCGCGAGTGGACGCCGTTCGGCGTCGCCGCCGGCGACTCGCCGGCAGGGTGGGGGCATGGCCGTCTATTGATTCAAACCGGGAGCCTGTGACCGGCCGAAAGCGGAAAAATGAGGAAACCTTAGAGTTCAGATTTGAATGTGAGCGTGCGAGGAGGGAGACTATGCCGGTACACGCGGTAAGTAAAGTATGGCTGGGGGTGCTCTTTTGCGCCAGTAGCATATTGTTTTTTCCGAGTTGTCAGTCCAACTTGCAGGAGAGCACCCCTGAGTGGGATAGAGTGGAGGTCCCGCTTGGGAATATGTGGGCCCTTTCGCCAGATTTACGCTGGGCAGCTTATGATGAAGTTCTTCCAAACAAACCCACTCCGCCGGCCCTGAAGTTCTATGGATATCAAGGCAGAATTTTCGTTCGGGAGATACAGCCAAATATGGTAGGTACTCCGCTACTCGTTACTGAGTACAACACTGCCGAGAAGATCGATTTTCGAGTTTGGGGATTTTCGCCCGATAGCAGCAAGTTATTGATCATGAAACAGGTTCTGGATCTGGATACTCCCGACGAGTTGTGGGTCGTGGACGTCCCGGAGGTGGAAAACAGAGAGCTGCTTTACCAGGTGAAGTCTCCTATCCGGTGTGTGCAATGGGCGCCGGATAGCCAGCATATTACGGTAGTGACTGCAAACTGGGGCTTGGATCTAGTGGCTCTGGATGGAACAGTCCAGCAGCATATCCTGCCGCCTATCACATTTAATAAGATGTTCCACACGGTTTCCTGGTCTCCTACCGGGGAGCAATTCGTTTATCCTGATAAAAGCTCCGGGGAGATGACGCCGATCCGCATTATGGATTTGGCCTCCGGGGAACAACGCACGTTGACCGCCTGGCCATATTCTGTGGATGCGTATTGGTCTCCGGCCGGAGAGTACATTGCGTTACCTGGCTATAGTTACAGAGAGAAGGTCATATTTGTATTAGACGTACTTGATACAACCGGGCAAGTTCAATTCTCTATTAAGTTGAAGGACGTGGAGGATTGGGTAAGAAAGCCGGTGTGGTCACCGGACGGGACGTACTTAGCCCTAGGAGTATCTGAACAGGCGGAGCCGGGGGCCGGCTATAGCTATTCCGTAATGGTATTGACGGCGGCCACCTGGGAGGTGCGCCAGATCCCGGTGGATAGTTACAGCGAAGTGCTGGCGTGGAGTCCGGAGGGCACGGCCATTATCATGGAAGGCTCCTGGGATGGCCAGAGCGGCCTGATCAAGATCCCGGTCGTTCCGTAGAGTAGGAGAGATTTTTAATCGCGGCCGTGGCGGAGACCCTGGTTGCCCTGTTGGTGTGGGGCAGTGTCGACCTGCGTCTGCTGCGGGCCACCGCATTATTTGTTATTCAGGGAGGAGAGGAATGAAAAAGGTCAGGCGGGCGCTTTCATTGTTGGCGATCCTTATATGCAGCTGCCTAGGTGCGGTTATGCTTGTATTAATAGCGCTAGATCAGGGCTGGATTGGCATCGAGTATCTTGATACGCCTATCTATGAGCGAATCATGTGTGATTTACCGTTACCCAATGATGTAACTTATGAGAATTGCGGAAAGCCCTATGCAGGTCCTAGTCTATTCTATTGGAAGTCTTATTATACAAGCAATCTGGACAGACAAATATTGGAGGACTTCTATTGTACAGAGATGCCAAACTTCGGGTGGAGTTTTGTAGCTAAAGAACCGAGTGGTTGGGATTGGGATGTTCTGTTATTTACAGGGCGACAGCAACATTGGCTGACGGAGCATCAGTACTGGTTAGGGGTGCTGATACCAAGTGCTAATTCAGAGTGTGACGATTGCTATATAGAACTGGGGATGTCCGAAGATGAAAATGCTTTAAGGCAATTTTTTATCCTGCAGCGACTAGAGTAAGTTGTTTTTTCTGGGATGTGCGGGGTAATCTAATCAATGACGGCACGTTCACTTATGTACAGGCGACTCCACTGGCCGGGACGCCGGCGCAGCGGGTGAGGGGAATTCCCCTCACCCGCTTTGTATTCTGACAGGATGGAAAGTAGCCGTGATTTCTCAAGTGTACTTATGTTGGGCGAACTTCGAGCTATCTCAACACTAGTGGCAGGTAGATAAAGTACCGGGCGGCCGTTTCGTCGGCGCCGATGTCGTAAGCGGCGTCTATGGGCCGGGCGTCGCCATCAATATCGGTC
>JAIOSN010000267.1 GCA_021107605.1 Anaerolineae bacterium
AGCTCATCACAGAGACACCGAGGGCACTGAGAAAAAGAGTTTTAGGTGAAAATATTTAGCCTGGATTGCACTGAAAAAGGTGGCTTGCCACCAAGACGCTAAGCCGCTAAGAAAAAAATTAAGTTTTTCAGTGGAGTCAATGTTGGTTGCTCCGCAAAAAGGGTCGACCAGGAGAGAATATGGAAGACAAATTGAGGTTGCGCGAAGCGCAACCTCAATTTGTGGTAGGTGGCGAAATTCCGGTCGGGGTAAGTGTTTTGACCGGCAAAATCTGGACACAGACCTCAGAGGTCTATCATGAAAAAATATCAGTTTTGGAATTTTCGTAGTTTTTCAAACAGGGTGATGTTGAGCCTGATAATTCTGGTGTTGGTGGTGCTGGTGATAGTAGGATCGTTCTCAATCTGGTTGGCTAGAGAACAGCTGGAGCACCAGGTATGGAGCCAGCTCACTCAGGGAGCCTTAGCTACCCATGCCTTGTACGAGGTGCGCCAGCAGGACTTGGTTGAGACGGCGCAACTGTTCGTTGAACGACCTACGCTCCAGATATTGCTCTTGGCGGAAGATTACGCAGCTCTGGATGAGTACCTGGAGACGTTTCAGGGAAGCGTGTCGCCCGATAGTGTGTTGGTATGCGACATTGACGGTCACATGCTGGGCTGTGGTGGGGACGAGAGCGGATGTCGCTTGCTTGCCCACCAGCCATGTGCTCCAGCAGTAGCTCTTGACCGGCAGATCACGGAGGGGGCGGTCTGGGCAGAGAGCGGAGCGACGATTTGGCTCTCGGTTTATCAGGTGGTAGCCAGCGACCAGGAGGCGGAGCCGCTAGGTGGTGTGGTACTCGGTATGGCGGTGGATAGCATGTTTGCCCAGCAACTAGCTAGCCAAACCGGAATTGAGCATACTTTTTTCTGGTATGGTGAACCTACCACCACTAGTTTGGCGGAAGTGCCGGTCTGGGAGAACCGCAAGTTCTCTCAGGGAGGAATTCCTTACTATGCGCTCTCGCTTAACTTGGGCGGGGGAGTGACAGATTACCTGGCGCTTAATGTCCAAGATTTGACAACGATGCAACGCCATCTGGTACGGGTTGTGACCGGCAGTGGATTGGGCACCCTCGCTGTAATCTCTCTGCTGGGTATATATTTTGCTCGCTGGTTGGGGCGGCCCTTGACAGGACTTTCTGAAGCGGCAGCTGCGTTGCAAGCGGCAGATGCTACGGTTTCTTCTCAGGCGATGTCGGAGGTGTTACACCGGGGGCAGATCCGTGAAGTGGCGCAAGTTGCCCGGATACTAGAGACAAAACAGGGCGATCTGGTGCAGGTGCATCAATCTCTGCGTCAGGAAAAGGCTTGGACTAAAAACTTGTTGGAATCTATTGTCGAAGGAATTGTGACCCTGGACGCGGGGGGGCAGATAATGTTTTTTAACCGGGGTGCAGAGCATATTACTGGTTGGCAGCGGGTGGAGGTACTAGGGAAAAGATTCCCCCAGGTTTTTGAGCTCGCCGAGAGTGAGCGGTCATCTTCAGCATACCTGCCCGCGCCGGGGGAGCATTGTAAGCTCGCGGTACTGCTGGCTGACGGCCAGCCAGCGACGTTAGCGGTGACTAGGGCTTTATTGCCACTAGGTGACGAAAGCCGGATCGCATTGGTTTTCCGCGACGTCAGCACAGAAGAGGTCATTCATCGCATGATGGGTTACTTTGTTGCCAATCTAGCTCATGAATTTCGCACCCCGCTTTCGGGACTGGCCGCATCGGTGGAATTACTACTGGATCAAATCCCATATCTTAGTTTGGCAGAGATTCGGGAGTTGCTCAATGCGATTCACCTAAGTGTATTGGGACTGCAGGCCTTGATCAACAATTTGCTGGAAGGCGCCAGTATTGAGGCGGGGGAATTCCGCGTACATGTTCGCCCGGTGGCGATTGCCGAGATCATTACTGAGACGTTGCACACCATGCACCCGTTGTTGGTCAAGCGTGGGCAATGGTTGACGTTGGATTTACCAGAGTCCTTGCCCGCTGTATGCGCCGATTTAAGACGTACTGAACAGGTGTTAGTGAATTTGCTGAGCAACGCCAGCAAATATGGGCCCGATAATGCGGAAATCATCATTGCTGTAACGTTAGAGCGCGAGTCTCTCCGGGTAAATGTGACCGATCACGGTAAAGGTATCCCTGATGAGCAGAAGAAAATACTCTTTCACCGTTTTGTACGCACGAGAGAAGCTTATGCGCAGAACCAGGTGGGAATGGGATTGGGTCTATCGGTGGTGAAAGCGATTGTTGAAGCAGAGGGTGGAGCAGTGGGTGTTATGGACGCTCCCTCTGGAGGGACTACTTTTTGGTTTACGGTGCCGCTGGCACAGCAGGCGGCAGAGGGGAAAAATGAAAGTATTGGTTGTTGATGATGATCAAGTGTTGGCTGAGGTGCTCTCCTTTACTCTGCGGCGTGAAGGGTTTGAGGTGCTCCTGGCGGGTGATGGCGAGGCCGCGCTCCAACGCTGGGCGGCTGAGTCGCCGGATATTATCCTCCTGGATGTAAATTTGCCCAAGCTAACCGGCTTTCAGGTCTGCCGGCGTATTCGGGAAGAAGCTGATACCCCCATTATCATGCTTACGGTGCGCGAGGAGGAGGATGACATTGTGGAGGGATTAGGATTGGGGGCGGATGATTATATCACCAAGCCCTTCAGCCCGCGCCATCTGGTGGCTCGTGTGCAGGCAGTGCTGCGCCGGGCGGGAAAGCGTCCTACGCGCGCCGTGCGCCGTGTCGGGAAGTTCACGTTAATGCCTCCCCGCCGTGAGCTGCAGTTTGAGGAGCGTGAACCGGTGAAGTTGACACGGTTAGAGAACCGCCTCCTGGATTACCTGATGCTCAACGCTGGGCGGGTGTTAAGCGCTGAGGTCATCATTGACTTGGTCTGGGGGGCAGGCGGCGGCGATCGTGATATGTTGCGCCAGTTGGTCTACCGGTTACGGGGGAAGCTCTCGCGTGCCCGTGGCTTGCAGGGTGGTGATGCTGAAGATTCGTATCTTGAGACCGTGCCGGGTTTGGGTTATGGTTTTATGCTCCACTTGCGGCAATAAACATGGTTTGAAGTTTAACGTGACTCTATAAATATAATTGGAGTGCGCTCCATTGCGGTTGAATTTCTGGTAACGTATTGCGTGTTGCGTTTGGAGAATCTTTACGCAGCACGTAATACGCAATACGGACACACTATTTGTTACAGATTTATAATCCGCTTATCACGGCGGCTGTGATATTTCCCCCCTATAATCGCAATTGAAGAGGATGATAGCTGCCAAGCCATCATCCGGCGACTGACTAATTAGGATTATGGAGGTGGAAGATGAATATTGAAATTTTACCGTTGCTGGTGGTAGGAGCGTTTTTCTGTGAGTTGATTGATTCATCGTTGGGGATGGGTTATGGAACGACGTTGGTGCCTCTATTGTTGCTCCTGGGCTATGAACCGCTGCAGGTCGTTCCGGCGGTGCTGCTCTCTGAGTTTGCTACTGGAGTAGCAGCCGGCGTGTTCCACCAGGAGTTTGGTAACGTCAACTTCCGTCCTGGCACGCGAGATTTTAAGGTTATGCTGGTGATGACGGGACTCAGCATTGTTGGAGTCTTGGTGGCGGTTGTCGTGGCGGTAAACATCCCAACCTGGGTACTGAAAGTTTATGTAGGTATACTGGTATTGGGTATCGGGATTGTTATTCTCTGGTACCGCGACCGTGAAATCGAGTTTTCCTGGCGGCGGGTGGGGATCATGGGCTTGATAGCTGCTTTCAATAAAGGGATGAGCGGGGGGGGCTATGGCCCGGTGGTGACTGGCGGGCAGGTGTTATCGGGCGTGGGCAGTCGCAACGCGATCGGGATTGCTTCGTTGGCTGAGGGAATTACCAGCGCCGTGGGTTTTGCGGCCTACATGGTCAGCGGCGCCCCGTTCCCCTTTGCGTTGGCTCCCTCGCTCTTGTTAGGAGCCTTGATTTCCACTCCGGTAGCGGCTTACGTGGTGAGCCGGTGCAAAATGCGCCGCTTGACGACCATGGTGGGCGGCAGCGCTACTCTGTTAGGCGCCTATACCCTGATCAACTTATTTATTTAAGCGGTGGTCGTTATCTCGGGTTAATGGACTAGACGTCAAGATTCTTCTGCCAGTGAGTCCATCACCCCCGCCGCGAGTGCCGTGGTCAGCGGTACGGCTAAGATCAACCCCAGACTACCGACCAGCGGGTGGACGAGTTCTAGCGCTAGCTGCGTTGAGGGATGTATTGCTTGCTAGTCCCCGCAGTGGTATGTTAGTCGTGGTATGGTAGATTGTTACGTAACAAGACATGACAGGTCGTAAGTACCTGTCATGTTTTGGTTGTCTGGCAGCGAAAACATCAGGGAAAATGGGAGGTGTGGTGAGCAAATCCAGTCAGAGCATCCGTGTTTTAATAGCCGATGACCATCCGGCGGTGCGGGAAGGTATTCGCGCGGTGTTGGAAAAAGTGGTGGATATGGAGGTTGTGGGAGAGACCGGTGAGGGGAGAGCCGTAAAAGAGCTGGTAGCCACATTACAGCCAGACATCTTATTGTTAGACCTGATTATGCCTGGACCCCGGGCCGCTGATATTGCGCGCTGGGTGCGCAACTATTATCCGGAGACCGTCACCCTGATCCTGACGGCGCACGACCGGGACGCGTTTTTGGCTGAAATGGAGCAAGCGGGAGCTGTGGGCTACCTCACCAAAGAGGAGGATTTTCCGACCCTGGTGGCGGCGCTGCGGCGGGCGGTGCAGGGTGAAGTGCTCTTCAGTGGGGAGCACTTGTGGCGGGCGCACCGCTGGCGCCAAGAAGTGGGCGCGCGCTGGGAATCTCTGACCGCGCGGGAGCAAGAGGTCGCACAGCTGCTGGCTCAAGGAGCGCGTAACCGGCAGCTAGCGGCCAGACTGGGCATCAGTGAGCATACCGTGGAGACACATGTGGGGCAGATACTCCGTAAATTGGAGATGGCCTCACGGACTGCAGTGGTTGCCTGGCTTTGGGAGCATTCTTTGGTGGTGGGGAAGAGCGGCGCTGGTGGAAATCAACCAGCAGAAGATGGTTGATTTCCAGGATTGACAGACTTAGCAGCAAAAGCTTATAATACCAACTGTTTAAGGCTCGCTGGCTAGTCTGGTGAGCATATAGATTCCTATCCTAGAGGAGGCCTGAAAATGAGTAAGATCAAGTTTGTATCGGTGTTGGTGTGTTTGGCGTTGTTGTTGAGTGTGACGCCAGGTGTGGTGCTGGGTCAGGATCCCGGTGTGAAGGATTTATCCCT
>JAIOSN010000242.1 GCA_021107605.1 Anaerolineae bacterium
AACGCCCCGAACCGATCCACCCCAACATTGACGTGGCGCTGGAGAAAGCTATCGAGATCGGGGCCGATGTAGTGCTCATCAACGATGGCGATGCCGACCGCATGGGCATTGGCGATGAGAACGGCGATTACATTGACCAATTGCGCGCCTTCGCCCTCTTGACCTATTATCTGTTGGAAGTGCGCGGCGAGCGCGGCCCCATCGTCAAATCCATCTCCACCACCGACATGCTCAAGGTCTTAGCCAAACTCTACGATGTCCCCATCTACGAGACCGGCGTGGGCTTCAAATACGTGGCCCCCAAATTCCTGGAGGTCGACGGCCTTATCGGAGGCGAGGAGAGCGGCGGCTATGCGTTCAGAGGCAACGTCCCAGAACGTGATGGCATCTTAGGCAACCTCTACTTCTTAGACCTGATGGTGCGCACGGGCAAAAAACCCTCCGAACTGGTGGCGGAACTCTTCGAGAAATTGGGACAAGCCTACTACTACGACCGCATCGACACTCGCTTCCCCGCCGAGAAACGCCCAGAAGCCAGAGCACGCATTGACGCCGCCAGACCAGAAAAAATCGCCGGTCTCCCGGTGACCGAAATCATCACCCTTGACGGCTACAAATACGTCTTGGGCAACCACGGCTGGCTCCTTATCCGCTTCTCCGGCACCGAACCCGTCATCCGCGTTTACTGCGAGGTAACAGATGAGGCTCTAGTTGAGCCGGTGCTCCAGGGCGGTATGGAATTAGCCGGGTTAGCGTAATCACCAAACTTCGGTTAGCAGTAGGACGGGGCGACGGCCCGTCCTACTGCTTTTTGATAAGAGACCCGCAAAGTCGCCCTACGGCGACTAGTCCAAGACGACGGGCTTCGCCGGGCTAGCTCCCCATACCTATTAACTCAATCGTAACTTGCTCGCAATCCCCGATTGCTTTTATCATGGTATGGTAAAGATGGATCAAAAACGGAGGAGAGAGCATCATGAGCTGGATTTTGACCATACCTGACGACTTTTCATTACAGAACATCATTAAATATTCGACGGGGTTATTGTTACCACCCTTCACGGTCAACCCCGTAATGTCGGTCATGGAACGAGTTGAGGAGCTATCTTCCAACCGTGTCCTCTTGCTCACCATCTCTCAAGTACCGGCCGGTCTACAAGTCCAAACCTCTCAACACCTAACCAGTGCCGAATCTGAAGAAGTAAGCCATAAAGTATGGCGCATGTTACGGTTAGGGGAAAATCTCACCCCATTTTTCCAACTACGAGCTAACGAAGAGCGGCTAAAGCGCCACACCGTCCCAGGCGGACGGCTGTTAAGGGGAGCCACTCTCGTTGAGGATATTATCAAGGCACTGCTTTTGACCCAGCAGAGAGAACCTACTGCGCGCCACAACCAGAGCAATGCGCGCCTGATCACCCACCTGGTTGATCAATTGGGCAGCTCGCTGCCGAGCAATCCTACCCGCCACGCCTTCCCTACCTGCAAAAAGATACAAGACTCCTCGGTACTGCTAACCGGACTGCTGGGGCCATCACTGGGGCAAACGCTGAGAAAACTAGGGGAATTCTGTAACACGGAACTTGCCGAAATCGAACAACTACAAGCAGCGCATTGGCCCCTTCCCATCCTGACACAAGAGCTAAATCAATTACCCGGGATGCGCCCGGCAATGATGGCCTTGCTAATGCTCTCGCTGGGCCGTTACGATTATTTACCGCGCAATGATTACGCCCGTCGCTATCTGCATCCAGAACCACCGCCCACCGCAACAACTATCGCCGCAAAGGATCTTTCGATCTGGCAGCCCTGGGCAGGATTAGCCTACTGGCTAGGAAAACAACATCCCGCTTCACTTTCGCCCGGCAACAAGGAGAACTAAAAATAATGGGAACTGTGCAAATCAACTTGAGCCAGACACAAGAGACGTTGGGCTATTTGCGGCGCGAGATTCACGCGCGGCGTACCGCGCTACGAAATGACACCACACCTGCTGCCCTAGAGAAAGAGCTAGCCACTTGGGAAAAGATGATCCAGGAGCTACAAACCGAGTCGATATTGGAGAAGAACACTCGGATGAGGCTTCTCTACGAGGTCAGTCAGGAGCTTAACACTTCCTTAGATTGGGAAGAAACCATTCAAACCGTCATCGACGCGGTGATCCAGCTAACCGGTGCAGAGCGTGGCATGTTGGTCTTGAAAGAAGATGATGAATTACAGACCAAGATAATTCGCAATGCCACCGGGGAACCATTTAGTGAAGAGGATCTCAATTTCAGTAAAAGCATTGTGCAACGCGCCTTAGCCGAAAAGAGGCCGGTATTGACCAGTAACGCTCAAATTGATCCTCGCTTTCAGGGCAGCGAGAGCGTCTTCGCTTTTGGGCTACGCTCGATTTTGTGCGCGCCCCTCATCTATCGCAACACAGAGTTGGGCGTTATCTACGTCGAAAATCGTGCCCAGACCGGCCTCTTCTCGCCTGATGATCTGGCCGTTTTGGCCACCTTCACCAACCGAGCAGCCGTGGCTTTAGCCAACGCACGCACCCATCAAGCCACCAACCGCGCGCTCACCCGGCGGGTGGAGGAGTTGACCTTGCTGCAAGAGATGGTCCGCGACCTTAATGGCCGGCTCAATTTCAACCGGGTAATGGAACGGAGCATCACCTGGGCCATCAAGGCCACGCAGGCCGCCAACGGCACACTGGGGCTACCCTCCCCCGAGGGGATACAATGGCTCTCTCCATCCACGCAAATCACGCCAGCGGATACGGAGACGGCCCAAAAAGTGCTCCGGCGCCGCCAGCCCGATTTCTCACCAGAACGGATAATTTTGCCTCTAATGCGCGAAAATCGTCCCCTGGGAGTTTTCTACTTGGTAGCCGGAGAAGAGCCATTCACCGCCAAAGAGCTGGAACTTGTAACCCGGCTCGCCGATAATGCCGCTATCGCCGTAGAAAATGCCCGGCTTTACGAAGCGCTCTTGCAATCCAATCAGGCTAAATCAGAATTCGTCTCGCTGGTTTCGCATGAGCTGCGCACACCCATGACCTCTATCCATGGCTATTCCGAGATGTTACAAAAAGGTATGGCCGGGGAATTGACAGCTCAACAACAACAATTTGTAGAAGCTATCCATCGTAACGCCAACCGGATGCGCATTTTAGTCAAGGACTTACTTGATATCTCGCGCATTGAGAGTGGACATCTCAAAATCCAACCGGTAGCCACAGAACTCTCCGCAGCTCTGGAGGCCGCTTACCAAACCGTGGAGGAGATGCTCACTTCAAAAAAACAAAATCTCAATGTCGAACTGGACGAAAATTTGCCCGCACTCTTAGCCGACCCGGATCGACTAACGCAGGTGCTAATCAATCTCTTGAGCAATGCCGCAAAATACACTCCCACAGGTGGCAAGATAACAGTGCAGGCGCGCTTTGAGCCTGATAAACCATCCTTCGTCCACTGTGCGGTCACAGATACTGGCTACGGCATCAACCAGGTAGACCAACGTAAGCTCTTCACCAAATTCTTCCGCTCCGAGAATCCCGCCATACGTCAAGTAACCGGCACGGGCCTGGGTCTGGCCATCACCAAGAACTTAGTGGAACTCCACGGCGGTGAGATTTGGGTACAGAGCGCAGAAGATATGGGCACGACCTTCTTCTTCACCATGCCGGCAGACTGTAGACGGTAAACAGTAGACGGTAAACAGTAGACAGGGGGGCTAGCATGCCAACTACCAACCTACTGTCTACTCAATGTCATTAAGATAAGACCTCCGCGGTCTCTGGTAACGCCGCATAATTGCAAACCACGTCGTATTTGCGGTAAATTTCTTGCGGGAGAGGGTCGCATTAGACCTCTGAGGTCTGACCAGTTGCTTAACTTAATGACATTGACTGTCTACTGCCTACCGTCTACTGTCTACCGTCTACGGTCTACTGCCTACTGTCTAGGGCGAACAGACCTCAACACTGACCTCATCCACGGTCAGCGAAGCCGAGTTCTCATCGCCATCATTGAAAGCGCCGAAGTAGAGGGTTATCTCCTCCCCTGCGTAGACCGTCAGATCCATACTGCGCTCCTCCCAGGAACGCGAATCGGAACGGGTGATCTCCAAGCCGCCGGCCGGCCCGACATAATGGTAATCCTCGCTATCATCATTCTCGATAATCGGATAGACATGATAGCGCAGGGTGATCGCGGTGGCATTGGCCGGGAAAGTGATCTCGCGGCGGATGGAAGAATAGTTGCTGCCCGTCTCTCCCGGCAGAACGCCGACCCGCATCGCCCAGGTCCCCGCATAGACCGGCGCAGTGACTCGCGTCGCCGCGTTGAGCAGCCAATCGCTCTCAGCACTCTCGAAGCTCTCTGCCAGGACAATCTCGCAGACAAATGGCGTAGCGCCGGTATAGTTCCGCAGCACCAGTGGGAGGAAGACCTCGCTCAGCTCAATGGTGAAGTGTGCCTCCGCCGTCCACGGCCCAAAGTTGCCCGCCGCATCTACTGCTCGCACGCGCCAGCGGTGAGCGCCTGCCTCCAAATGAGTGAGGTGCGCAGTGCTGACCACGGTACATGTAACGCCATCTACCACCACTTGATAGCTGAGTGGGGAACCAACATCAGCGGGCGACAACCAGCGCAACTCCACCTGCCAGGTGGTGAGCGTGAGTCCCTGCATCGGGGTGAGCACCGTCGGGGTGAGCGGCGCGACGGTATCCAGCATAAATTGTACCTGCGCGCTCTCCCCCGTCTCCGTAGCGACCGCCCGCGCGCGCAAAAGATAATCGCCATCGGGCAACGCGGGGAGCGTATATGACCAGGTCGCGGTTCCGGTAGCCGGCAGCCAAGTCGCAGACGTGACCCAACCGCCGCCGTCCCAGTAGGAACCAGCTCCCACGTTAGCCGCCTGCACCTCGACGCGCCGCAAACCCTCCCCCGTCGCCACGCCAGCAAAGGCGGGCGGAGCGTTGAGATAGCTGCCCTCATCTGGCGCGGTAATCGCCGCTCGCAGCGGAACCACCAGACACTCGTCCAGAAAGTCCAACGCACGCGCCATCACGTCGCCCCGCGCCGCCGGCCGGATGACCTCGAACGGGAAACCGAGCAGTAACGTGCGCTCGCAACCATCAGCATACTGCACCGCCGCCGGTCGGGTAGCATCGCCATCATAGTAGAGCGAGGCAGTCGCGCCAGTTATCGCCGCAAGCACGTCGGGATGATCCACGTCGTACTCACCCGGCGCATCGAAGAAGAACGCCGCCAATCCGGCGAAAATCCCACCGGCCGCCGGTGTGACCATGTAGGTTCCGTCATTATCGGCAACGTAGCCGGCGTGCAATGTGCTGCTCATAAAACCTGGATCGCGGCCCTGCGCCACCAGATCCCAGGCCAGCTCTGAGCCACTGATAAGGAGCGCGCCACCCGCACTCACAAACTCCGCCACGGCCGCCCGCTCCACCGTGTTCAATGTGCCATCCTCTTCCAAGGATTCCTCCCCCAACAGCCAATTGACCAGCGCGTAATCCCCCAACGCGACTTCCCCGGCAGCTACCGCTTCATTACTGGCGCTATCCCAAGCGTAATGTGCGGGCGTCGCCGCGCCATGCTGCACCACGTAGTCGCGGCGGTTGATCTGCTCCATCCAGAGACGCAGATTATAGCCTTCGGTGGGATCAATCTCCTGCACCAGATCAAAGCGGCTCAGCTTATCAAAACCGTTGACGATGAGCAACGGTGCGTAATTCCCCACGCGCGCGCCCAAGACCTCGGTGGGCAAGGATTGCCCGCCATCATTGATTGCCCGCACGCGGACATAGCAAGTCTCGCCAGCCTCGAAGCCGGTCAAAGTTACCGCCGTGCCCGTGACCGCGAGCGGCGCGCCCCACCCAAAGCCACCGGTGCTGGTGTAAACGCGATAACCGGTAGCCGCCTCCCCGCGCAGCCCCACGGTATCGGTAAGTGGAGGTTGCCAGGCGATCCGCACCCCGCCGCCCCCCACGTTCTGCACGCGCAACCGCGCCGGCGGTTCCGGCGCGGTGACGAGATCAACGCTTCCCTGCTCTTCAAAGTACGTCACCACCCCTTGGCAGACCGCGCGCGCCGCCAGCTGGTTGAAGCGCGGTTCTTTAAGCGCATTCGCGTCGTGGACGTTATCATGGTA
>JAIOSN010000078.1 GCA_021107605.1 Anaerolineae bacterium
GATTTCACCAATTGATCATAGCGAGCGCCCGCTTTTTCCCTCAGAGCTGGAAAGTCTGCAAAGTGGTTGTGCGTGCGGTAAGCCGCGAGGGTTTGCGGATAAGGTTGTCCGACCTGGACGCGCACCGTGGGCGACGTCCACACGTCCTGATCAGTAATGCCGGGGTAGAAGGTGTGATACAGGTAAAAACTGCCTGGATGCTCGCTATCCTCTATCGGCCCCAGCCAGGTGGAGATGATCTCATCCAGCTTATGGATGGTGTACACAGCCAAGCGGCCTTTGGTCGAATCGAGTGCTTGGTAATCGGCAAAGACACCCGGCCAACCGGGGTAGTGGACGACATGCGAGTAATCCTCGTGCAGATCGAAGATGCCCGGTTTGAGCACGACCCCCGGCATGATTGGCAAGAGGAGCTCCTGCAGATCTGCTTGGTGAAACATTAGATCGGAAGGGAAGAGCACGCGCTCCACAGTATACCCGCTCTTATTCTCCAAGAACAGGTGCATATCGAACCAATGTTCGGTGGAGAGCGTGATGTCTACCCACACGTTGACCTCGGCGTAGTGCTCGGGATTGGCGATGTAGCGTAAGACGAGGCGGTTATCCACAGGACGCCACTCCCAGGTGAATTCCCGATCTGGGTAGTCGCGTTCATACAAGCATCCGCCTACATAGTCATTGGGTTGGGATGCCGCTTCGAAGACGCCGCCCCACAAGCAGCCGTAGCGCGATCCCGCGCTGACCTGCTCGCCGGTGGTTTTGTCCAGGATGTAGGTCAGTGCGCCGTTGGTTTTGGCTATGCCAATTTCATAGTAGTCGTTGCCGAGCACGAGGACATCCGGGTCTGAGGCATCAAAGTAGATCGGCGATTGTGCGGCAACGGTTTCATAGCCAGTGAGGTTAGGGAAGACGCGGGCGATGGCACTGATGGAGAGGGAGGTCGGCGAGTTTTGAACCACTGAAGGCGCGCTGAAATCAGTGAAATAGGCTCCCCCGTTGCTTAACCTGTTAAGTGATTCAGCGGCGTGAGTGGGCGCGCCCGCCGTCGCCGGGCCAGGCGCCAGCGTCAAAATCAATAGTGCTGCGATCGTCAACCCCAATACTTTTGCGTGTGTCAACATTTGTTATCTCCCTATTTGATGTATGTTTTACAGAGAGATCATATCCCGGTACCTTGGCGAAGTTGCCCTACGGCGACTAGTGCGCCCCTGCCCGTGGCTGAAGACCACGGGCCAAGCGCCTGGCGAATAAATTCGCGGCTACCCTTGCGAAGTCGCCCTACGGCGACTAGTGCGCCATCAGCCGCCTGGCCGTGAACGACCAGGCTACGAAACGACGCCTCATAAATGAGGCTAGCCGGCTTGAGCACTACGTAGCGCGGGCATGAAGTACCCGTGCGAACTGCTTCCCAACCTTCAACTTTCAACTTCTAACTGACGCTCTTAGAAGATGATAATCGGAGTTCCCACGTTGCAGTTACTGCGGATGAAGCTATCCTCATAGCCGCCGACGGGATGTACCCAGCGATAAATCCACCGGGCGGCCTCGATGGGGACGTTGAGGCAACCGTGGCTGCGGCGCACGCCGAAATCGTTGTGCCAGTAGGTGCCGTGGATTGCGGTGCCGTCCATATCGAAGAAGATGTTCCACGGAATGCCTGGCAGGTCAAAGGTGGCCGTGGCGTACTCTGCTTCCTCTTCGGGCATGCCTGGATAGGGGTAGTCGCACATGTGGCGTGAGGCTTGTTTGAGCAGCACACACTTTTCCCCGCGACTGGTGGCGGTCGCGGCCATCCCTGAAGCGAAGGCGGTGGTATAGACGATCTCGTCGCCCTCGTAACAGTCGATCTGTTGGGCGCTCAGATCGGCCTCTAGTCGCTTGTTGCCGATAAAGGGATGGATGGGGGCCATCTCGGCGCGGGGAATGCGGCGCAGATCGCGAGCCAAGACCCACTCATAGTTGATCTGCCGGGGCGGATAATCATCCACTATCTTATACCAGCCAGTGCCGGCCTCGTCCTGTACCGCGTCCACCACGTGATAGACGGTGCCGCCAATCAACCGGTACTTCTTGGCGGCCTGCGGATTGGGTGCGGTGCGAGCGGTGCTGTAGAGTTGTGAGAGTTGTCCCCAGAAACCCCACTCACCCACATTGGGGATGAAGGGTTGCGGCGGGTAGACGCGCACGGGCAGCACCCAGGCGGAATGTACGTAGCCCAGAGGGGTCTGATACCAGAGGTCGTTGTGCGCGCTGCGTGGAGCATGCACGCGCTTCAGGAGTTGAAAGCCCTCATCGCGGTTGCGCGTAGTGAGCCGCTCGGAGGAGGTCGCGGGTTCCGCGTAGAAGTTGACGCGGTAGATGGCGCGGCCCATCCAAGTCCAGTCCGCGCTGGCGTCATTATCTCCCGGTTGTGGGGGCAGCGATTCTGTGGTGGGATAGCGGGCGCGTGCGTGCAACAGGGGGGAAAACGTTGCGGTCGCAGCACCCGCTACGATTAATTTTAACACCTCGCGGCGGGTTAACTTTACCATTTGGTTACGTTATTCGACTTTGCTAACGGTTGTTTTTTGGATGCGGTCGCCTTGTGCGATATTATCGACTATTCCCATCCCCACGATGACTTTACCAAAGACGGTGTGCCGGCCATTGAGATGGGGTTGGGGGGCGTGAGTGATGAAGAATTGGCTCCCATTGGTGTTTGGTCCCGCGTTCGCCATCGAGATGACGCCTCTTTCGTGGGTCAAGGGATTGCTGGCGAGTTCATCTGAGAAGCGATAACCGGGACCGCCGCGTCCATTCCCGGTGGGATCGCCGCCCTGGATCATGAAGTTGCTGATAACTCGGTGGAAGGTCAA
>JAIOSN010000300.1 GCA_021107605.1 Anaerolineae bacterium
CCAGAGCTGACGCCCCGCACGGCCTCAACCCTCGGGCGCGTGGTGGGTTGGAGGTAGGCGATAATCGCCAGGGCTTCCATGGCGGCTTGAGAGAGACGCAAGGTAACCTCCAGGTCGAGAAAATCCTCCACGTAGGGGGCGGCCGCCGGCGCACTGACCAGCTGAATGCGGCTATCCAATCTTTGCAGGCGCAAGCCGCCATCAGAGAGACGTTCTTCTAGCTGTGCTAGTACCACTTCCCCCTCCGCTTCCGTAAGCTCTAGCAGCGAGTAGAACGTCGCCTTCTCCACCGGTTCCTGCGCGACAAAGAGCAGTGACTCTAATAACGCTGCGGGGGTGAGAGCTGCTACTTTATTCACTCCGCAACTTCCTCGTCCTCGATATCTTCAGCAATACCCTCACTGGAGGGCCAAGTCATCAACTCTGGGGGCGCGGGTGATGGCGCAACCTGTTCTGGCAGAGTGCGCGGTGCAACCGGGATCGGCGCGGTGGGGGGAATAGCAGCTTTGCGCGCTCTCTGGGGTTTCTTACCTGTGGGGGCAGACACCTTGATACGCACTTGTGGCGCACTGGCGAGTTTAAGTCCCAGTTCTACTTCCACCACCTGCTTGATTAATGCTACCAGTTCCGCAGCTAGACCGGGCACATCGGCGCCGGCAACGACCAACACTTCCATCCCCGCCTTAACGCCGTGGCGCTTCTTCTCTATCTGCGGCGTAACTTTGATGATCTCAGAGAGCGGTTCAGCCTGATGTTTTATCTGCTGGACAATACTCCCTACGCTGACAGTGGCACTCCCGCCGTCAACGTGCTGCACGTCGATAAAGCGGTTGATACGGCGCACTTCCAGGTAGATGATAAAAGCTGCCAGCGCATCGAAGAACAATGCGAGGATAATACCGACCGGCAAGCGCAGGAGCGGTTTCATCTGCCAGAGTTGCTCACCCAACTCCTGCATCCAGACCCCCGTGTTGGTGAGTACACTATGCGGGATCACAAAAAACATCGAAAGCAACGGGATCAACGCCAACAATAGAATTACAATCACTATGCGATTAAATGTGTTCATGGTTACCTCCTTGAGGTCTAAAGTTACAAGTTGCAAGTTAAAAGTTGCAAGTTACAAGTTGAAAGTTGCAAGTTAACGGTTGAGTCTACTGATAAAGACTATGAATTTCACCACGAAGGCGCGCAGAGCGCCAAGATTTTAAGACTTAACCTTCAGAAAATTAATTTTTTGGCAGACAAGATTAAAATTTTCACCCTAAATTTTTTTCTTAGCGTCCTTGCGGTGAGCTATCTTTTTCGATAGAGCCAAGATTGAAAGTTGGCTAGTCCACGTAGATGGACTTCGCCAGACAAACCTAATACTCTACCCGCATGTAGCCCTCTTTCTCCGCCCCCCAGGGGATGGTGGCATCCACGCCCAGCTTATCACTGCGTGATTTTTCGCCCGGCGCCTGGCACGCCGAAGGGTCTAGACTGGAACTCGGCTGTTCCAAGAAGATACAGAGTCCGCGCCCGGCCTGGAAACGGGTAGCGATGGCCCATTCCACATCCTGCGACTGGTAGATATCGACGTCGGTATCCACCACCACGACGTGTTTGAGCGAGCTATGCCCGCGAAACGCGGCCTCGATGGCGCGGCGCGCATCGTCCGGCCCTTGCTTCTCGATTTGCACCACGGCATGGAGCCAGGAGCAGCCGCCCGGCGTGATGGCGACGCCGGTGCATTTGACCACCTGGTTCACCGCCGCGAAGATCGTCGGCTCGCGCGGCATCCCCATCAGATTCCTATGCTCCAGGCCGGCGGGCAAGAGCGCGTGGAAGATAGGATCACGGCGATGTGTCACCGCCGTCACGCGGAAGACCGGCTGCTGCCGCACGCCGTCCAACGTCCCAGTGAGGTCGGGGAAGGGGCCTTCGCTATCTAGCTCGTGGGTGAGAATCCCTTCTATGACCAACTCCGCCTCGGCCGGGACCTCCAACGGAACGGTGCGGGCACGCACCAACGGCGTCGGGGCCAGAGCGTGCGCAATCGCCGCTTCGTCCACGTCCTTAGCAGGCGACATCGCTGCGGCCAAGAGCACGTGCGGCGGCAGTCCGATGCAGACGGCGATAGGCAATCCCTCCGGGGCCTTGCGCCACGCGGTATCGGTGCCGCGCCGCTCGACGATGCGAGCGACGAGATGCTGCTCATCACGGAGCAACATGCGATGGAACGCGAGGTTGCGCCCCCAATCCGGATCTGTGATCACCGTTACCCCGGAAGTGATGTACGGGCCGCCATCCAGTGGATGATAGCGCGGGATAGGCAGGCGGGTCAAATCCACTTGCTCCTCCACTACCTCTTGAGCGGGCGCATTAGCTACCACGGGCGGCGTCTCTGGATGCGCCAGCGCCGCAGCCATGCGTGCGACCAACTCCGCAGGCTCAGAGCCGATAGCCCTGGCAAAGTACGCCCGTTGCGCCACGTAGCCGGCGACCATCCGCCAGCCGGGATAGCCGGGCAGCTCCTCGAAGAGCAACGGTTCCCCATCATGCGCGGCGATAACTCGCGCCACCTCGAAGCGTGGCGCGGTGGGTGCAGTGATATGACGCAGCGTGTGGGCCGCGTCTAGTGCAGCTAGAAAAGCTCGTAAATCCATACGTCTCCTTGGTTGTTAAGGTTAAATTTCATCCACCGATTACGCAGATTAAACAGATGGGTCTGCTGAAAAACTAAGTATTTCACCGCTAAGGCGCGAAGAATAAATGAATCTCAGTGTCTTGGCGGCTTTGTGGTAAAACCACTCTTCCTTCAGGAAAGTCA